>DMJQ01000171.1:6951-54893 GCA_003457065.1 Clostridiales bacterium | reverse complement strand
CAAATGTCTTCAATGGTTCTTATCTTTTTTGTCCATAATTCTCATACAGACTGACGGGGTCAATGTCACAAAAATGAAACTAAGCCTGTTTTTTTACATTATTTTACAATGAATTTTAATTAATTACAAACACTCGTTAGGTTTTCTTATGACATGAGAAGGTAACATCTATTAGTAAATTTGTAAGTAAAGAAATCTTGTTATATCTGTAAATGCAAGGATGCATGATGTAAGAAAGTCAGATTTCAAGATTCATAAGCTTGCCCTAATGGCAGCTTAATGAGTTAAAAAAATTTTAAAAGGCAGCAAATTGTAAAATTGCTAATTATTTAGTATAATAGTTTTGTGGAGATAAAAACACAGATTCGGTTGGTAGTCCGAACCTATNNCTCCTGGGGTTGTCCGTTCTTCATTATCGGTTTTAAAACAGGAGGTACTTTCATGTGTGTAAGTTTAAAATTAACGGTATTTTTTGAGGAACCGTTTTGGGTGGGCGTATTTGAAAGAATTGAAGGTGATTCCATATGTGCCTGCAAGATGGTTTTTGGTGCAGAACCAAAAGATTATGAGGTCTATGAAGTTTTGTTAAAAGAATATAATAATCTCAGATTTGGTCCTTCAATATCTGCTGGTAGTGTTGGAGAGGACAGAATAAACCCCAAAAGACTCCAAAGAAAAATTAAAAGGGAAATCAAAAATACCGGAATCGGAACAAAGGCACAACTTGCTTTGAAACAACAGCAGGAAGCAAAAGAAGTTGAAAAAAGAAAAGTTTCAAAAGAGGAAAAGGAACAGAAAAAAGAAAGACAGTATGAGTTGAGACAGCAAAAAAAGAAGGAAAAACGCAGAGGACATTAGTTCGGCATTCGACATAATACATTCTATATTGAATTATTTTCCATATTGTGCCATGGAGCCATTTATGATAAAATATAAGTATAATAATTCCTGTCGGTTATTTCGGATGCATAAATTGAGACATCGGCGTTTTCAATAAAAGATTATAAATTTTTAAACAACAGTGTGAGGTCATAATGGAATACATGGGAAGTAAAGAGTACTGGGAAGATAAATTCGCCAATAGAAGTGACGAGCTTTTAAATCCTGAAAGGTCTTTGATTGAAAATATATCATATTTCAAAAAAGGCAGCGTTCTGGATATAGCGTGCGGTGATGGCAGAAATACCATATACTTGCTTAATAATGGTTTTAAGGTAACAGGTGTCGACTTTAGCTGTGAAGCACTCGAACGCTTGAAAATGTTTGCCGACAGAAATAATTATTTTGTCGATACGCAGCAAATTGATTTGAGTATAGAAAATTCATTAAGAGATATCGGCATTTTTGACAATATTGTAATTAATCATTACAGATTAAGCAAAGAGCAGTTGTCAGGCATTGAAAATAACATATCTGATGAAGGCATTTTATTTATGAGCGGGTTTGGGTATAAGCATCAGACTGATTCTAAAATAAGAAAAGATGATTTATTCCAGCCAACAGATTTTGATGTGTTAAAAAAGTCGTTTGAATTAATTAAATATAGTGAAAATCAAGACGACAGAGGATTTTTTGTCACATATATTTTTCGAAAGAGAAAAGAAAGTTAAATATCGGGCAGCTGCAAGATAAATTAAGAGTTCTGTTAAAGATATTACGTATTTCAGGGAGAAGACAATGAGAATAAGGCAGATATTAAGTTGGTTTTATGTAGATGATATTGAGTAATCAATAGAATTCTATATTTTGTGGAGGGATAAAAATGCCGACTTTAAAAAAAATAAGAGACACAATGAAGAAGCAGAAAATCAATGGCAAGATTATGGAACAAATGGACTTTGAAGCTGACTGCAATAATCCGCATAATATTATTTCTCTAATTGACAAAATGGATAAGTTGCTGACAAAGGAGCAATGTCTTTCAATTATGGAAAAACAAGGCTGTTGCAAGGGAGGTCAGCGTGACAAGGATTGTAAGGCGTTTGCCTTGGAACACAAGGATAAACCTTTTTCTGAAAAACTTGCATTGATGTCAAGTATTCAATATATGATGTCGCCTTGCCTAAATGACGATGGTACATTTACGATTACATTTGGCGGCTATCAAAACGGTGTTCACACGGGTAAAACCACTTGTTCCTGTGGTTCGATCAAAAAATTGAAACAACCTTTTTCCGTTTCACCTACATACTGCGGTTGTTGTGCAGGACACTTTTTGCATCACTATCAAAATGCTTTGGGAGTAAAGCTTAAATTGAAAGAAATCAATTCATCACCACTTAATACAAATGGTGAAAAGCCTTGCAAGTTTACCTTTGAAGTTCTCGATTAGCACGGAATTACTAAGCATGAAGCTTTCAAATTCAATTTGTCAGCAGGATGCTTAGTTTTCAAAACAAATAATCTATAAGTAGATAATGAACATAACACGAAACATACAAATAATTTTAATTTATGCGGAGAAGAAAAATGAAGTATTATAAAAAATTAGTCGGGAAGAGAATTTATTTATCACCTATGAATATTGAAGATGCGGAGATTTATGTTAAATGGCTTAATGATTTCAGTATAACAGACGGAATAGGTACGTCCGGCAGAGTAACATCATTGGAAAGTGAGAAAGAATGGATTTCTCAAAATTCAACCAAGTATCAATTTGCTATAGTAAGACTGGAAGATGATAAATTAATTGGAAATTGCGGAATTCATGATCTTGATCAATCAAAGCAATGTGCCGAGGTGGGATTATTTATAGGAGATGAGGAAAACCGAAGTATGGGCTATGGGCAAGACGTACTTGATTTATTATTGGATTATGCCTTCAATTATTTGAATTTAAACAATATAATGTTAAAAGTTTTTTCGTTTAATGAAAGAGCTATAAACTGTTATAAAAAGGTTGGTTTTAAAGAAATAGGAAGAAGAAGGCAAGCCTATTATTTGAAAGGTAAATTTCATGATGATGTGTTTATGGACATATTGAGAGAAGAATATAAAAATACAGGCTGTTCCGATTGAGTTTAGGTATAAATTTTATAATGGCATCATAGTACTTGCTGTCTCCTAATATAATTATTGTAATACAAAATTTAATTATATTTTTAGGAGGATAGCTATGAGTGAATTAAACGAGTTTTTCTGTAACACAGCTGTAGATTTACCATATCCTGAGGTGCATACAAACAGCCGCAATCCGCAGTATGCCTACGCCATGTTAAGCAATGTAGGAAGCAGCAATTCAGAAATGAGTGCAGTGAGCCTTTATTTTTACAATAGTGTTATACTGAATCCGGTATACGAAAGCTTTGCACGCTGTTTCAATAAAATTAGCATTGTNNATAAAAAAATGGTATACTGGACTCCTGCGTATAATAACTACCCCAATGAAGTAAAAGCTGTTATACACAATTCCATTAAGGGGGAAAATGCAGCTATACAAAAATACAGAAAGCAGGCGGATATGATAAAGGATGCCAATATAGCAGCAATTCTGAACCGTATAATACTGGACGAAGAACGACATATTGTGATTTTTAACAGCATGCTCCAACAAATTGAATAAGTAAAGTGAAATTCTGGTTTTAAACAATATTATCAGCAAATAACCGAGTATATTGGAGAATATTTTATGGGAAAAATATTAATTTTTATATTTGAAGGGATGACAGACTATGAAATAACCTTTATTACACATCTGTTAGGTGCTGATGCAGGTAAAGAAATTATTTCAATTGCATATGAAGATAAACTTATAAAAAGTCGTTCCGGGCTTTTGTACAAGCCAGAGGATAGTCATGGATGTATTGTATGAAGAGGCAGATGGTCTGATTATTCCAGGAGGTTGGTACGGGGATACCAGAAGTGAATTACTGCAGCTGATTAACAACATGAACGTAAAGAGAAAATTGTTAGCTGCTATATGCGGTTCCGGAACTGTATTTTTAGCAAAAGCAGGTATACTTAAAAATTCGAGTACACTACTCCGGTTACATCATGGACACAAAGGTATGTTGAAATATTTGGGGAAAAGGATCCTTTTCCGAGAGAAAACTTTGTTTGGAATAGAGTTGTTCGATGCAAAAATGTCATAACGGCACAAGGAATTGCTTTTATTGACTTTGCAGTCGAAAGATAATTATATAGTTGGTGTTGTCAGTTTTGGCAGAGAGGTAAGAGAAAAATTAAGACATAAGGCAAATGTCTGGGGCATGTACGTAGTTCCTGAATTAAGGCAGAGCGGAGTGGGAAGGTTATTGCTAACGTCTCTGATAAACAAAGCAAAATCTTTGAATGGATTGGAACAGTTGAATTTAAGTGTTGTAAGCAGTAACATTCAGGCTAAAGGACTATATTCATCAATAGGATTCACAACATATGGCATTGAAAAAAATGCATTGAAAAATGGAGATAAGTATTTTGATGAAGAACTTATGATGATTTTTGTGAAAAACAAATAAAGGGAGTATCGTTTATGGAAGAAGTTAAATTTTATGATACTGTTGATGACAGTTTATTGAAATTTGCGGTAATTGTTGCGAAATGTGATGGAAAGTGGGTTCTTTGCAAGCATAAAGAGCGAGATACATACGAAGCGGCAGGAGGGCACAGAGAAAAAGGCGAAAAGATTATTGAGACCGCAAAAAGAGAACTGTATGAAGAAACCGGTGCGGTTGAATATGATTTAATCCCTGTGTGCATTTATTCTGTTTCCGGAAAGGATGAAGAAACATACGGAATGTTATATTATGCGGATATAAGGATATTAGGTGAGCTGCCTCAGTTTGAAATTGAAAAGGTTTACTTGTTCGAAGACCTGCCTTCAGATTGGACATACCCACATATTCAGCCAAAATTAATCAATAAGGTTAAAGAGCAAATATTTAGAAAGGCGGAGGAACGTTTTAGCTATTAATTTACGCAGTATTTGTCGTAGTTGGAATAATCTTGATTACTATTTCTTCAGGACTAAAAAAGCTATGAAATATATAATACACTGTTTTTGACAAAATATTGTTTACATCTAAAAGGTGTTTGAAAACAGCAAAGGATGAACCGCTTAATTCCATACAAATCGAAATGAATGCCCGCAAGTATCTCGCGCAAATGTCCGCTCAGGAAACTAAAGAATCTCAAAATGAGATGTCAGACCACATACATAATTTTATTGACAATTTTTAAGACTTATGGAAATTAGTATTTAATATAATTTAAATAGATTGTTATAAAAATAAATAGAGGTATTTTGATGAATGAAGAGAAGTTTTATAAATTAAAGGAAAATTTCAAAAATAGAAATATTGAAGTCAACTGGTTTGAAACTTTAGGAGAGGTCAAGTCATACATATTAAATATTGTACCTGTGGATTGCAATATTGGAATCGGTCATTCAGCTACACTTCAAAAAATGGGAATAACAAATTCCTTGTTAGGGCGAGGAAATATAGTTTATGATAAGGAAATAGGGAAAAATAGGGAAGAGTCTAAGATATTAAAGAAGAAAGCACTGTTGGCAGAATGGTATATTAGCGGCTCTAATGCTGTGACAGTTGATGGGCGGATTATTAATGTTGACCATAGTGGTAACAGGGTGGCGGCAATTTCATATGGACCTGATAATGTAATTATTGTTGTAGGAATAAATAAGATAACGGACACAGTGGAAGAAGGTATCAAAAGGGTTAAAAATATTGCATGTCCGTTAAACGCAAAGCGGGCCGGATATAATCCTCCATGCGTAGAATTGAATAAATGTATCGACTGTGCATCAAAAGAAAGAGTGTGTAATATTCTATCCATAATAGAAGGTCAATCTGAAGAAAACAGAATTAAATTGTGCATAGTTAATGAAATGTGTGGGTTTTAATGTTATTTAAGATTATTATTGCCGTATAAATAATTTTGGATATTTAGGTAAAAGACAGGAAAGAAATAAACAGCGTGCCGGCAGCGGATAATTCTTGCGGTTTTCCATGTCTGAAGTTTGCATATAATTTACTCTTTTCCAAGGTGATTTTTTCTGTAGCATGTTGGGGTCAGGCCTGTGTATGCTTTAAAAACCTTGCAGAAATAATGCTGGCTTTTGTAGCCGGTTTTTTCGGATATTTCTAAGCTCGTCATTGAATTGTCGGACATGAGCAAAGAGATTGCGGCTTCCATCCGAACTTTTGTGAGAAGTCCGGAAAAACTCATACTGGTTTTCTTTTTTATAATTCTTGTCAGATAAGATTCACTCACATGAAGCTTTTTCGCTATACTGCCCAGCGTGAGCCCACAATCACAGTAATTTTCATATATGAAATTCACGGCTTTATCTGCCAGTGTAGGTTTTTTCGTTATTAAATCATCAGCAAAAACCTTTTTTTCTTTTACACAGGAATTGCATGCGTTTTCTATTACAACAAAAAGGTTTTTCTTGTCAATAGGTTTGAGCAGATAATCATACGCTTTCAGGCGGACGGCTTTTTGCGCATACTGAAATTCATCATATCCGGAGATAATTATAAATTTTGTGAAAGGCAATGATGGTGACATCTCTTGTATGACATCCAATCCGTTTAATCCGGGCATATTTATGTCCATAAGCACTACTTCAGGCTTTATTTCTCCGATTACCTTGCAGGCTTCAAATCCATTGGAGGCTGTTCCTGCAACTCTGAGATTCCTGCCGTTTTTCTCAATGAGACTTTTAAGTCCGTTTCGTATAGTTGCTTCATCATCACATATAACAATATTGTACATTATAAATTTGCCTCCTTGATTTTAGGGAGCTTTACAGATACGGTTGTCCCCTTATTTTCGGTGCTTACTATCGTTAAGCCGTAACTCGAACCAAAATGCAGATAAATTCTCTGATTTACATTGTATAATCCGTAATTATTGCTTGTCAGATGTTCTTTCAGATTATTTCTTATTTTTTCGAGTTTTTTCTGTTCAATGCCCACACCGTCATCCTTTACATTGATGATTATGCTATCCTGATCTTCATAAACATTTATTGATATGCTTCCCTTATCAAGCTTCGGTTTAATTCCGTGATAAATTGCGTTTTCAACAAGAGGCTGTATTAAAAGCTTCGGCACGTAGTATGAATATAAATCAGTGCTGCATTCAATGCTGTAGTTTAATATATCACTGTAGCGAAACTGCTGTATTTTCAGATAATTCTTTGCATGCTCAAATTCCTTTTCAAGACTTATGAATTCCTTTCCCTTGCTTAATGAAATTCTGAAGAAGGAAGAAAGAGACATAATGAGCTCAGACAGTTCAACTGCGCCGTATTCTAAAGCTTTCCACTGCAGCGTGTCCAATGTGTTGTAAAGAAAATGAGGGTTAATTTGCGACTGAAGAACAGCAAGTTCTCTTTGGCGTTTTTCTTTCTGGTGCTGATAAACCTCGTCCATGAGTTTTTTAATATCCACAACCATTGCGTTAAAATCATCAGCCAGCACCGATAATTCATCATTTCCCTCCAGGGTGATATTTGTGTCAAGATTTCCGTTTTTAACATCCTTCATGGCAATGCTGAGGACATCGATTTTTTTGGTAACAAACCTGCTTGCCAGGTAGCTTACAACTATCGCGACCAATAAGATCAGAATCCATATGCTTATGAGAGAATTGTTTAAAAGTTTTGTATCCTTATATAATTGAGACCTTTCCACAGAAGTGCACAGATACCATCCCGGGCTGTTAGGTATGGAAGCATAAAACACCACATAGTCATTATTGTTTTCAGAAATGTTCTGACTTGTGAGCTTGATGTCAGAATCATCAGGTATATGTTCAATTATATTGTTTATAAAAGAATCAGTCAAGCTTTCATCAGTATTGGTGTATACTGCACCGGTTGTATCTGCAATTAAGGATTTCCCGTTATAAAATGAAAGATTGTCAGTTATCTCTGTTAATTTCTTAAGTGAAATTGCTGCGCCAACGAATCCTATCTTTTTTGATGCTTCATTATATATAGGATAGCAGGCAACAGTAATCAGGCTTTGGTCTGTCTTTGATATGATCGGTTTGCTTATTACATACTCTTTGTCAGTCGTGATTATTTCTTTGAAATAATCACGGTCGGATACGTCTATGGTCTGGTCGCTTGTTATGTATTCCAATCCGTCCAGGCGGTTGATTCCAAATGTTCCGTAATTGTTTCCGTAGTAGGCATCCATATCTTTGCTGAGCTGCTCCACATATGAGTTCAGCGCTTTTTCATCCATTGAAACAACTGTGGGAGTGCGGCTTATGGTGTGAAGCTCGCGTATTCTCTGAGCAAGCCACGCGCCTGCTTCATTAGCTTTCGACTCTATAAGCTGTGTGCTTAAATTTTTTGTAAGTTTTTTGTTATATGAATCAATACGTATACTTATAATCAAAGCGGCAATACTGAATATCAAAGTAAGACATACCGCAAATATTATTGTTAATTTCCTTTGAAGTTTCAATTTTTATTCCTTTCAAGTTCATAAAAGTTAAATAATTTGGCATTATAATATAAAGACAATACTTTGAAAGTATACTACAATGTTAAAAGAAAAACAATATTTTGAATTAAATTGGAGGAGACATGAAGAGAATAGCATCATTGATGCTTGTACTGATGTTGGTTTTAGGAATAACCGGATGCGGGCAGGCACAAACACAAGAAGCGAAATTGGACGGAACCTATGAAGGTACCGGAGTAGGAAAAGGTGGGAATATTGTAGTTGATTTAACAATAAAAAACAATAAAATTTCCGATATTGCGGTTAAAGAAGAGCACGAAACAGAAGGATTGTCAGATGCCATGAATATCATAACAAATGATATGATTGAAACAAACAGCCTTGACGTTGACAGTGTTTCAGGCGCTACGCTGACTTCAGCAGGATTTAAAACAGCTGTTAAAGATGCTTTTTCAAAAACAGGCGCAGAACCCAGCGTTCTTGTTTCATCAGGAAAGGTTGAAAAGGAAAAAAGAGAATCAGAATATACAGCTGACGTTATTGTAATAGGTGCCGGCGGTGCAGGAATGACAGCTGCAATAACAGCCGCAGATAACGGAGCAAGTGTTATTGTTCTTGAAAAGATGCCTATGCAAGGAGGCAACACACTTCTGTCAGGAGGCGAATATGCTGCACCTGGAAACTGGTTGCAAGTCAAAGAAGGAATTGAAGACAGCAATGATCTTTTCTACAATGATATACTAACCGGTGGAGATAATGAAAATGATCCGAAGCTGGTAAGAGTTTTGGCTGACAATGCGTTGGCAGGTGCTACATGGCTGAAAGATGAAATAGGAATGGAATTTGAAGCCTATCTGTTGTTTTTCGGAGGCCATTCAGTTAAAAGAAGCCTTGTTCCAATAAATGCCACAGGCTATGAAATGTCAAAAAAACTTACTGCTAAGTTAAACGAGAAAAATATACCTCTCCACAAAAATACGAAAGCTACAGAACTGATACAGGACTCTGACGGAAAAGTGGTGGGAGTAAAAGCAACATATGACGATCAGACAATAACTTACAATGCAAACAAGGGTGTTGTTTTAGCAACTGGTGGATTCGGTGCTAATATAGACATGAGAACTAAATATAATCCAAAAATGGACGAAAAAATTCTTTCTACGAATTCAGTTGGAAGTACCGGCGACGGAATAACAATGGCTGAAAACATAGGAGCACAGTTAGTTGACATGGAATATATACAGACATATCCTACTTGTGATACACAGTCAGGAGCACTGCTTTATGTTGGAGATGTTCGTATGGAAGGCCGTTCAATTCTTGTAAACAAAGAAGGTAAAAGATTTGTTGAAGAGTTGGAAAGAAGAGACGTTATTTCAAACGCTGTGACAGAGCAAACAGGAGGAGTATCCTATATGTTCTGGGATGAATCAGCAATGGAAGACAGCGGTGTGGCAGTTACTCACGAATCAGAATACAATGGTTTATTAGCAAGAAAACAGATAGTGAAAGCAGACACAATTGAAGAAGCTGCTAAATTCTTCGATATTGACGCTGACGAGCTTAAGAAAACAGTTGATAATTACAACCAGTATGCAAAAGACGGCGAAGACTTAGAATTCCACAAACGTGGAGAACTGGTACCATTCGGAGAAGGTCCTTACTACATTATGGTTTCAAAACCGGCTGTTCATCATACAATGGGTGGAGTTAAGATAAACACTGATGCTCAGGTAATAGATGCAAATGGCAATGAGATCAAAGGATTGTTCGCTGCAGGTGAAGTAACAGGAGATATTCACGGAACTAACAGATTAGGAAGCGATGCAATTGCGGATATAACAGTATTCGGAAGAATTGCCGGACAAAACGTAGCAAAATAAATATTGAATATTAAATTTTAGTTTGAATTATTAAAAGCATGATTAAGAAAATATAATTTTCGTCAATCATGCTTTTTTAATAGTCTGTGTTTAAAAATTCTTCCCTTTTCACAAAATAAAGACTTACTTTTCCGTGATCGGGCAAGTCAATTTTTTTGATGTATTTCATGCCGATATGGGTGAGTATGCGTTCGGATGCTGTATTGAGAGGATTAACCACAGCATAAATTTCCTCATATTTCAGGTCGTTAAAGCCATAAAAAAGGATTTTAAGAGCGGCTTCTTTTCCATAGCCTTTTTGCCATGCCGATTTTGAAAAGCCGTAAATAATTTCAATATTGTTTATTATGTTACAGAACCGAAAGCCACAGTATCCGACATATTTATTTGATTTCTTCTCAATCAACGAGAAAACATAGTTGTTTTTGGTTCCGAATGTGTTAATCCTTTTAAAGTAATTGCTCATTTCTTTTTCATAGGATTCTTTTGTCACTCCGCCGGTAAATTTCGTAACTTCTCTGCAGCATTTCATTTTAAACACTTCCGGGAAATCATCCATGCTTGGATTTTTAATTATAAGCCTTTTTGTTTCCATAGATATATTTTGAGTTAAATCAAACATCAATAAACCTCGTGCATAATTTTTTTATATTATAAATAGTTATCGGCCGATATGCAAGATAATAAAGTAAAATTTCATTATTTTTATTTAACAATATTTTCCCATCNNTGCTATAATAAAACAATTTATATAGAGATTAAAGGATTAGAATTACCGGGTTAGGTCATTCTGGTTCAAAAATAATAGCAGGAGCTTAAAATGCAAAAAAATATTTTAGATATTAATGAAATTACATTCGGAGAAAAATTAAAGAATATTACTTATTTTGAGAGAAAAGCCGTTTATGGAATTGTGTTCGATGAAGGGAAAGTTGCAGCTGTAAAAACACCGAAAGGTTACTTCCTTCCGGGCGGAGGCATTGAAAAAAATGAAAATCATACACAATGCCTCGAAAGAGAATTTATGGAAGAAGCGGGATATGAGATAGAAGTCGGAAGGTATATCGGCAGATCATCGCTGTATCATCGTTCAAAATCAAAACGATATATATATGCAATAGGATTTTTTTATTATGCAAGTCTGAAAGATAAGATAAACGACGGCATTGAAGATGACCACGAACTTATATGGATGGATCCAAAGGAGTGCATTAGCAGTTTGGCCTTAGAACATCAGTCATGGGCAGTATCAAAGTCTATATCATTAAGTAGGTAGAAACGGAAAGATAAAGACTTCAAATCCGATATTAATATTTTGGAACATTATGAATAAAAAGGAACCTTGTGTCTATAATATTATGGATAGGAGGTTTTTTCTATGAGCAGTGTTTCAAACAAGGAACTAAAATTTAAAAATATTTTAGACAGTTTTAAAGCACCGAAAACCACAAATGACAAAAATGACTTATATATTAATTTAGAAAACGCTAAAAGAGAATGGGAAGAAGCTAAAAACATATTTGAAAATGTATCTGAACCCGATCTGGTAGATTATGCGATTTATAATGTGGAAGCAGCCGAGAAAAAATATGTTTACTTGCTTAGACAGATTAAAAATGAAAATATCAACTGATTTTATAGGTGTAAATGAAAATTTACACCTATATTGCCGAATTTAAATAAGTTCCTGATCCAGTGCTTCAAATATTTCGGATGTAAAAAAATCCTGCAATGATATCTCCAGGCCGTCACATATTTTCTTAATTAGTACGATTCCTATATCTTTTCTGTCAATATCAAATACGCTGTAAACGGTTGACGGCGTAATGCCGGACAAGTTGGCAAGCTTATTTACAGCCAGTCCCCTTTCAGAGCATATTTCACTTATTCTGTTAATAACTGCTTCTTTAATACACATGTTAACACCTACTTCAATGCTTGATATTATGGAACTATTATACCATAAATTCGCCGCAGCGTATACGCGAAAACGTACTACACTAATAAATTATCATAATAATTTATAAAACAGTGATTATTGTGGCGAAAACACACTTAATGTGCATAATTATAATAATTTCGAATATCAAATCTGCAATGTGAAATATTTTCAATTGCAAATATTTTTACACCGTGGTAAACTAAACAGTATATTAATTAGAAAGTGTGTGATTAAATGATTTTGTCGACAAGCATGAATGATATTAATAAAGAAAAAAAAGACAAGCTTTATGAGCTGGATTATATGAGATTTATTGCTTGCCTGGCCGTAATGATCGTACATATAACGGCAACCGGTGTTGAAGGTTATATTCACGGGAGTGTTCCTCATATAATTATTCTGATTATTAACAGAAGTTTTAAGTTTACTACTCCTATATTTATTTTCCTGAGCGGGGTGACAAGCTTTTACAGCTACAGAAAAAAGGAATTCGAATATTTCCCTTTTATTAAGAAAAGACTTAATAAGGTCCTGGTAGCTTATTTTGTATGGTGCATAATATATTATGCTGCTTATATAAAGATTGGTTATTATGTATTTGACATTAATGATTTTATACAAAAAGTGCTTTGGGGCAGAATGTCTTATCATCTATATTTTGTTATAATTATTACGCAGATGTATATTGTGGGCCCGCTATTTTATAAAATACTGAAAGATTCAGATAAAAAAGTCCCAATACTAATTATCTCCGCAGTTATCACGGTATTGTGCGCGGAATTTATAAGAGGTGAAAACGCAGATAGGTTATTTTTAAAGTATATGTTTTTTTATATGCTCGGCATATATGTTACACTGGAACGCGATAAATATATTTCCTGGATAAATAAAAACAGGATTTTAATTATGGCAGGATATGTGCTTAGTTCTGCAGCTTATACATTGGTATCCTTCTACGATCTTGGAATATATATATACGTATGGTTCTTATTTTCCATTTTCTCGGTATTTTTTGTGTACTATGTGGGATTGATTATGAAAGAATCATTAAAGAAAATTTATGGATTCATTAAGCTGTTCGGTCAGAGCTCATATTATATTTATTTAATGCACCCGCTAATACTGACTCTGGCAATCAGGTACACAAACAACCACGGAATATTGTCAATAACAAAAAGTCTTTTGATATATTCTGCTACGGTTCTGCCGATTACCATAATATCTTGTCTGGTGTTTACGGCTGTGAAGAATAAAATCAGGAAAAGAAAAAAGGCTGCTTTGGCAACAAGATAGTTGAAAAAGAAGGATTTACGTTTTTACGTAAATCCTTCTTTTGTGTTTTAACCAAATTAATTTTCAGCTGATTTTTCGTACTCTCTCATTGCAAGAATTGTCTCCCGGAACAAATCGTCCAGTTCCCATCCCAGCATATCAGCTCCCTGCTTAATAACATCTCNNTCTCTTGAACAGCCGGCAGCAAAGCTGGTTGACTTGAACTTTTTCTTTAACGATTTAACTTCCAAGTCTGAAACACTTTTTGAAGGTCTCATCAATGCTGCTGCGCCGATTAATCCGGTCAGCTCATCGACGGCGAACAATACTTTTTCCATTGTATGTTCGGGTTTTACCGTCACTGCGGTAAGTCCGTATCCGTGGCTTGCAACAGCATGAATGATTTTTTCGTCTATACCCTTTTCGGTTAATATTTCCTGAACCTTTGTGCAATGTTCTTCAGGATACATTTCAAAATCCAAGTCATGTAAAATTCCTACAATTCCCCAAAACTCGGCTTCGTCTTCAAACCCAAGTTTTTTTGCAAAATACTCCATTACAAATCCTACTGTTTCAGCGTGCTGCAGATGAAATTCTTCCTTGTTGTATTCTTTCAGCAATTCCCATGCTTCTTCTTTGGTAATATGAGCCAATCAAATCATCCTTTCAAAGTTAATTTTGTTAAAAACAATTTTAGCGTATTTGTTAATGACTGTCCATAGTATTTCAAACTTTTAATAGTATTTAACTTATTGTTACAGTTCTCATCTTATTGACAATATTATCCATAGGATGCATACTTGTGGAAACATTAACTAATTATATGAAATATTTTGCTGTAAAGATTTTTATGGTCATAATTTACATGTTCTCCGTGCATTAATAAGCGGGAATGGCAGTATAAAATTAATCTTATCATAGAGGTGCCGAAGGTTCCCTATATTACGAGCACGGTATTACTTTCGAGATTCACGCTGTACAGCGGCAGTTTCGAATTTTTGGAGGTAAACTTATGATACAAAAAATACTGCGGCTTATTCCCAATAGCCGCGAAATCCTGCTTGGACTTGTATTGATGGGAAGTATGGTTTCAACGGTTCAGATTTTAACTGCCAGAACCATGGGGCAGCTAACCGGTATAGCAGCAGCTGAGGAACTTTCAGGATTGGTAAAACCGGCTCTGTATACTGGTGCGTTTTTTTATTGCAGGCTGCGTTAAATACAATCTTTCTATCGTGCAGGGGAATATTCTCGGCAAATTTAAACCGAATACTCCAGAAACATTTTACCAAGACACTGACAGAGGTTCAAATAGCCTGGATGGATCGATATCCAAAAGGTGATTTACATTCCCGCTTTCGACCGGATTTTTGTATTGAATGAAGGTCGCATTGTAGAGGCGGGAACTCATCATGAACTTATGGAGAGAGGTGAGGAATATGCGTCATTGTATCTCACTATGCACCATGTATAATGTGTTTGTTGAAAACACCGGCTATGAAACTGTGGATATCATAGCGAAAAAATCATATTAATGTGGATAGGTTAACAAAAATTACAAGGTATAATTTATGGATTCATTAAGAAAATTTGTTATTGAAGAATATTTAATTATTAGTTTGACAACTTATAGTCAAGATGATAATATAAATTTATATAGTTGCATGTGTAATTTTCAATCAATATTTTATTGGATTAAATATATTTCTGCAAAAGACGATACTTAATTTTTAAATAATATATAAAATAATGATTGATTTTTTTCAAACAATATGCTAAAATTTTAAAAGTCTAAGGAAAAAACAATGAATAATTTAGTAAGAGTTCAGTCAATTGACCGGGCAGTTGCTATACTTGAATGTTTTTCTGGGAATAGGCGTGAGCTTAAATTATCAGAGATAGCGTATATGCTGGATTTAAACAAAAGCACAGTTCATGGGATATTGAATTCTTTAAAGTATCACAGATTCATCGATCAAGATGAAATAACCAAAAAGTATAGGTTGGGAATACGCTTCATAGAATATGGAGAGCTGGTCATAAATTCCATGGATGTGCCGGATATTGCATATCCTATTATTGAAGATATTTGTGAACGTATAGAAGAAACCGTTCATGTTGCCATGCTTGACGGATTTGATGTAGTGTATGTTGAAAAAAAGGAATGCAACAAATCAATAAAAACTTCTACTAAAATAGGAGCGAGAATTCCGGCATATATTACTGCCGACGGAAAGATAATTCTTAGTTACTTGGATGACGACAAATTAAACGAATATGTTCCTGAAAAAATAAAAAAGCTTACTCCAAATACAATAACTGACAGGAATAAGCTCTTGAAAGTATTACACGAAATGAAAAACAAAGGATATGCTACAGATAACGAAGAAGTCGTACAAGGTATATCGTGTGTGGCTGCACCAATAATTGAGCATACAGGCAGGGTGAGGTTTAGTTTAAGCATAACAGGACCAACATTCAGAATGACCAAGGATAAAATGAAAGAGTACGTAAACATCATAAGCGAGGCAGCGAAAGAAATTTCATTTAGGATTGGATACAGAGGATAAAAAATAAAAGGATAGCGAAAGCATATCCTTTAAAAATGGTAGTATATCAGAACGCCATTCAGCATTGCTGAACGAATATTATAATATGGGAAAATATTCGGCGGCAGACTTCTGATTGCATCTGATTAAAATTACGTTATAGTCAGCGCAAGCTGTTATAAATAAAATTATCTTTACCCAATGGAGGAGAACAATGAAAAAAGTATTAGCGTTATTACTCATCTTAACAATGTCAATATTTGCATTTGTTGGATGTGCTAAGGAACAGATAGCACCAGAGCAGCAGCCTGCAGAAAAACCTGCTGAAGTTCCATCATCTGAAGAGTCTGCAGGAAATACGGCAGACAATGCGGTTAAAACCGGGTTGGCAGTAATAACATCTGTAGAAAAGTCAAAAGATGCAACTGCTGATGCAGAAGGATTTGGTCAGTCAGATTCTGTAGTATTGGCCGTTACAGTAGATAAAGACGGAAAAATAGTTAGGGCGGCAATCGATACTGCACAAACTAAAATTAATTTTTCAGCAGAAGGAAAAGTTACTTCTGATTTAGCGGCAGCTTATAAGAGCAAACAGGAACTTAAAGAAGAATATGGTATGTCTAAGGCATCTAAATTAGGAAAAGAGTGGTATGAACAGGCTAATGTGCTTGCGGATTATTTTGTAGGAAAAACTGCAGAAGAAATTAAAGCTATACCAACTGATGATACAGGTGTTCCGACTGACGCAGATTTAGTTTCAAGTGTTACAATTAAAATCAACGGATATAAAGAAGCTGTTGAAAAAGCTGTAGCAAATGCCAAAGATCTTGGCGCAACCGCAGATGACCAATTAGGATTAGGAATTTCAACTACTATTAAGAAATCGAAAGATGCAGCCGCAGATGCAGAAGGACAGGTTCAGGCATACTCAACTTATGCCGTGGCTACATTTAATGCTGACGGGAAAATTACAAGTTCAATCATTGATGCGTCTCAGGCTAATGTAAAATTTGATACAGCCGGAAAAATTACTTCAGATTTAACTGCTTCTGTAAAAACTAAGAATGAATTACAGGATGAATACGGAATGAGAGCAGCATCTAAATTAGGCAAAGAATGGTATGAACAAGCTGATGCATTCACTAAATTCATCGGAGGAAAGACAGCCGAAGAAGTTAAGGGCATCGCACTTGATGATGAGGGACACTCAACTGATGCTGACCTGGTTTCATCAGTGACAGTTGCTGTTGATAGCTTCCAGGACGTTATAGAAGAAGCATTTTTATTAGCAAAATAATTGAAATAATTAAGGGATGTTGTAAGGTAGATTCTGTGTTCTTTAGAATGACGGGGCGTGCTGGCAGCAGCCCTTTTTGTATGCAACGATATTGACAGTGTTTTTTCGACAACATTATACCGCTTGACACCGAAAACAAATTAATATAAAATGAATGAGCAACTGCACGGTTTATGTGCTGTTTAAAGATAAATTGCACACGGTTTAAAAGTATCATGGTTAAGTATGTCGGGCACATACACAATTTGTGAAATGGTTTTCACAAAATAGTCTTTACGAATTCGAGGATGTTATGAATAAAAACGTATCAAATTTAAAATTAATTTTATCTTATGCAAAGCAGTACATATACTTAATAGTAATTTCTGCTGCTGCCACAATAATTAAGGTGGCGGCAAATTTTGCCATGCCGCAAATAATTNNGTTGACTCGGTAATAGGCGATGTACCATTTTCTTTTGTCGGACCGGTTATGAATTTTGTAGAGTTTATCGGCGGCAGAGAAGGGCTGAGGCAGAATATATGGATATGTGCCGTATTTGTGCTGATTCTTGCGTCTGTAACATCTGCGAGCGATTACATAGGAAGACTTACAATGGCTAAAGGTACAGAAGGAATAATTAAAAATATACGAAACAATTTATTTGGGCACATTCAGAAATTGCCGTATAGCTGGCACATTAAAAATCAGACAGGAGATATTATTCAAAGGGCAACATCGGATGTAGAAGTTGTGAGAAACTTCATCAGCACTCAGCTGTCTGAAATGTTCAGAACGGTTATGCTTGTGATTATTTCTCTCATTCTGATGTTTTCAATGAATGTTAAACTAACATTGATTGTATTGATTTTCATACCGGTTGTCATTTTGTATTCCGCAATATTTTACGGCATATTATCTAAGAAATTTCTGGTTGCGGATGAAGCCGAAGGAGAACTTTTCACTGCAACTCAGGAAAATTTAACCGGTGTAAGGGTTGTTCGTGCATTTGGCAGAGAAAAATACGAGATAGATAAATTTTCGGAAAAAAACAACAAGTTTTCGGATCTGTGGGTAAAGCTGGGATATCAGCTCGGATATTACTGGGGCATAGGAGACTTTGTGACAGGATTATTGGTGATGACTATTGTAATAACCGGTTCCGTTTATTCAGTAAACAATGTAATCACGCTGGGAGAATTTATGGCATTTGTTTCATATACTGCGATGATTGCATGGCCGCTCAGAAGTTTTGGAAGAATACTCGGTGAACTGAGCAAAACAAAGGTATCTGCGGAAAGAATATGTGAAATATTGAGGGAACCGGAAGAATCAGATGGCTCAAATTCAATTGAGCCTTCAATGAACAAGGATATAGAATTTAAAAATGTCACATTTAAGTATGAAGGAAATGTGCCTGTTGTAGATAATGTAAGTTTCAAAATAAGAGCCGGAGAAACATTCGGAATTTTAGGTGGAACAGGTTCGGGCAAGACTACTCTCATGCACCTTTTAAATCGATTGTATGATTTGCCGGAAGGATGCGGCAGCATTACAATCGGAGGTGTGGATATCAGAGATATTAAAAGGGAGCACTTAAGAAAAAATATAGGAATGGTGCTTCAGGAGCCATTTTTATTCTCAAGAAGCATTAAAGAAAATATCAGTATTGTAGCTCCCGATACAATGCTTGAAGATATAAGGAAGGTATCATCGATCGCTCAGGTTGATGATGCTATTGAAAGTTTCACAAAAGGGTACGACACAATAGTCGGTGAAAGAGGAGTCACGCTGTCAGGAGGTCAAAAACAGCGAGTTGCCATAGCCAGAATGCTTTTGCAGAACACTCCTATAATGGTGTTTGACGATTCACTGTCGGCAGTAGATTCTGAGACTGATGCTAAGATTCGAGCCGCTCTTAAAAGGGGAAAGAAGGATACTACGGTGATTTTAATTTCCCATCGCATAACGACTCTTATGCAGGCAGATACAATACTTGTGCTCGACAACGGTCAGGTTTCGGATATAGGTACTCATGAAGAATTAATCAGTCGTGAGGGAATTTATAAAAATATTTTTGAAGTTCAGATGAATCTTGGGGATATAGACAAGGCGGTGAGTGAATGAATTATTACGAAGACGACAGCACGTATAAATCATTTAATATAAAGCCATGGCTGAAACTCGGAAAATTTTTCAAGCCATACGGCAAAAAAATGACAGCTATAGTAATTTTCATGCTCGTTACGGCAGCAATGGACTTATCGTTGCCTTTGTTTCAGAAATATGCCGTGGATACGTTCATTGTGCCTGGAACTACACAGGGGCTTGAAAAATTTATTGTGGTATACGTTGCGGCATTGCTGGTAATGACTGCTTCCGTCAATATATTTGCACGACTTGCAATTACTGTTGAGATGCATATCGGCAAGGATTTAAGGAAAGAATTATTTGTACACCTTCAGAATCTGTCTCTTTCCTATTACAATACAACGCCGGTAGGATATATTTTAGCAAGAACTTTGTCAGATACCAATAAAATCGGTTCTATGATTGCCTGGGGGCTGGTAGATGTATTCTGGTCATTTGCTTATGTAGTAGGTGCGTTTGCTGCCATGTTCATGCTTAACTATCAGCTTGCATTCATCGTTATGCTTGTTGTGCCGTTCATGGCCATAATTACATCTTATTTTCAAAAAAAGATGCTTACTACCAGCAGAAAGCTGAGAAAGGTAAATTCGAAGATGACCGGCCATTTTAATGAAGGAATAACAGGAGCAAGGACTTCTAAAACTTTGGTCATAGAACACAGGAATTTAGAAGATTTTAAAGGAGTTAGCTTTGAGATGGAGTCGGCGGCAGTGAGAATGGCAAAATTAAATGCTGTCTACATTCCGATTATTGTGTTTTTCGGTTCTGCGGCGGCATCTATTGTGCTGGCAAGAGGCGGATACCTTGCTATGAATCAGATCATTCAAATCGGAACACTTTCGGCATTTTTGTCGTATGCCATAAATATATTTGAACCTATTCAGAATCTCGCCAGAATCTATACGGAGGTAGTTTCTCTGCAGGTTAACATTGAGAGGGTTACGGAGCTTCTGGAAAAGGAACCTTTGATTAAGGATACGGAAGAAGTGGTTGCCAGATACGGAGATAACATACACCCTAAAAAAGAAAACTGGGAGCCTATAACAGGTGAAATTGAGTTTAGAAATGTTACCTTTAAATATCCCGACGGAGATGAAGAAGTTTTAAAAAATTTCAATCTTCATATTAAACCACCACCTATATTCTGCACACATGGAGAAACGGGGGCAGGAAAAAGTACACNNAAAGCAGCTCATATCCATAGCAAGGGCAATACTTGCCGATCCGAGTATATTTGTGCTGGATGAAGCGACTTCTTCCATAGATACAAATACCGAAAGACTTATTCAGAAAGGTATAGATTACCTGCTTAACGGAAGGACATCATTTATAATTGCGCACAGGCTATCAACCATAAAAAAAGCTGACTTAATACTGGTTGTTAAAGATGGAAAGATTGTGGAGCAGGGCACTCACAAAAGTTTAATAGAGAGCAAGGGATATTATTACACGCTTTACACAAAACAGTTTGAAGAGGAAAAAATCCTGGAGGCCTTAAAATAAGGGATTTACAAATAATTTACATTGACACCAAATATGATTTATGTTATTATTTTTATGCTGTGCTACATGGGGAGGTAGCGGTGCCCTGTACTTGCAATCCGCTGTAGCAAGGTGGAATTCCCTCTCAGAGGCTTATATTGTGAGGATTGTCTTTTTTAAGTGGCGTTGATAACTTGGTCTCGCGCAACGAAATCCTGTGAACCCTGCCAGGTCCGGAAGGAAGCAGCAGTAAACAGACCATTTTGTGTGACGCGAGGGTGCTGGGTTAGAGTTAACTATTTAAGCATACTTGTGATATAACGTCGAAAGAGGGTGCACAGCTTTAATAATTAGTATAAAGACGATAATGAAATTCTCAGTTTAACCTGAGAATTTTTTTATGCAAAAATTCATGGAAGAGTAATTATCATTAAAAGTTAGCAGGATTGCTCCATGTACTTTAAGCGAAGAAACCGGCAGCATTACGGCTGTCGGTTTTTATTATATCGGGATGTGTGGAAACTTTATGTTTGGATTTTTTTCGCCAGAAGAAAATAGCTTGCAGATGATGTTATCTTCTGTGATATTTTTGTCTGTCATTTATACAAAAGATTGAACTGTATCTTTTAAAGGGTACAGATATCTGTATAATTAAGATAAAGAAATATAGTATATGGAGGATGGCATAGATATGGATGATAAAAAAATTAAAGAAATGGTTTACACATCATTGTTTGCGGCATTGATTTGTGTTGCGACTTTTATAATAAAAATACCTTCCCCTGTAACAAACGGATACACACATTTAGGAGACGGTTTTGTATTTATTGCCGTGCTTTTATTAGGAAGGAAAAATGGTGCGTGGGCAGGTGCAATCGGAGCGGCGCTGGCGGATCTTATAGGAGGCTACAGTTTTTATGCAGTTCCAACTTTCATAATAAAAGGAATTATGGCATTGATTATGGGAATCGTAATTGAAAAACTTCCGGGCAATATGAAGTACAAATGGGTTGCGGGAGCCGTGATGGGCAGTGTATGGCAGGTGCTTGCATACTATACGGTTGGTTCCATGATGGTGGGAAGCTTTATTTCAACAATCAGTGAGATTCCGGGAAATGCAATTCAGTCTGCTACAGGAATAATTACAGCGGCGGCATTCATGGGAGTATTTAAACATATACCATTGGGAAAAGATACAATGGAATGCTGAAAAAGTCAAGGGACTGAGCTTTTGGCGGTTAAGTTAATCCGTGTAAAGTTCAGTCCCTAAATTTATGTTTATGATTTTTGAATGAATTTATTGCCGCATTTTTGGCAGGTTACGGAAATCTTTCCTTTTCCTCTCGGAACACGTAGCTCCTGTCTGCAGTTAGGGCATTTAAAATATTTGTAATCTTGGCTTGATTTTATTATGTTGTACTTTGTTTTCAGCCATGCGCTTACGGGGTTCCAGTATTTTAAAAATACTGTGTTTTCTTTTCTTCTCGCCAGAACATTTTTGGATAGCGTCCTATATGCACAGGCCAAAAATATTACATAGGTAATCAGGGTTAAAAAGTGCGAATTAATGGCATTGCCGATAAAAGTAAGTATCATGCCTGCAACAAGCAGTGCCACAGTCAGCTGGTCGGTTCCGTATCTTCCAACCATAAAGTTTCTAAAACCGTTCATCTTTATCTCCTTCCAATTTGTTTACTGCACAACTTCTGGATTGATAAATTCAGGAGGATACAGTGCTTGCGTCAAATCTCTTCCATCAGCAAAGTCAGCGAAGTTTTTCAGATCTTCTCCGTTAACGGTTATTTTAATGCTGTCAACTCCAGGAATTGATGTGAAGGTATATATGAAAGATTCAATCATCATTTGCCTTAAATCATTTTTATTCCTATAAACATTTAGAAATTCATTGTTAAAATCTAAAATAAGCGTAGTTCCCTGAATTTTTGCGCTGTTTAATGATATGCTGGCAGGTACCGGATTCATGCCGTAAGGAATAGCAGTGTCTGCATATGCATCAAATAATTTCTGCGCTTTCAATTCTGTCGTATCATTTTCGACAATCCCTGCCTGCTGAGTATCGGCTTCATAATCGAACAGATAATATCTTTCATCAACTTTGTAGGCCATGTAAAGCAGGTAATTCCTATCCTTGTTCGGCAGTGCATTTATCTTTTCACTTGAAAGCCCGTGGAAATAGGTATCTGCTTTTTTCCTGTCAACAGTAAATGAAACATTGTAAATCGGCCAGTATCTGTCGACATCGAAGATTGTTTGCACAAATGCCTTGTAAGCAAGCAATGTACCTGCGCTGCCGTCGTTATACCCTGAATATGAACTTGGCAGATCGATTACAACATTTCCGTTATTGTATGTGGTGTTTGTGACATCCTTTATCACCGACTTCATTTTGCTGTTTAATGGGCCGTTTTGAAGCTGCTCTATCGCCATTCTCGTTATAGATTTATCTTCAACAACAAAACGTGTCACGGGAATCAAAGTGTCGGAATTTTCTGTGGCAAAATACAGGGTTAAGCCCTTTGTGCCTGCCTGTGCCTGATTCACAGCCGGATAATAGCTTCCGCCAGTATCGTATGCAACATTTACCGACAAGGCAGATTTGCCGGAATCAGAAATTAAGTTTGAGTTAAACACAAATTTATATTTTCCGTCTTCCAAGCCTAATTTTTTTTGGCTGATGTCTAATGTTGTAACAATCGGATTATCCTTGTTGACGGATATGGTCATGTTGATTGACGGTGAAACCAGCTCAAGGCTCTTTACACTTTTTAACATGGTACTGCCCTGATAAATATCAAGGGTGAAAATGCTGTCAGATACGCTTTTAATTATTTCTTCATTTATCGATACATGATTTATGGTGATTGATTCAGGATTTAACAAATCATCTTCTTTCGTTTCCAGGCTCAAGGTGCTTGTTTCTTCAGGTGTTTCAATTTCAATTGTCCCCCTGTAATCTATGGGAGAAAGATTAAATAAATATGTAGATGAAAACAGACCTATCAGTGCTATTATGATAATATTTCTGAATATTTTCATATATATACCTCGATTAATAGTTTATATGAGTATTATATATTAAATCTTAAAAAAAATAAACATTTTTATATTTTTTACCTTATTGTGGATTTAAGCAGACAATTATTGGCAACTGCAAATATTCATTCATATAATATATCAAGGCGTAAGAATTGTACCCCATCATTAACAATGTGCTTGTTAATGATGCAGATAAGGGGCTCACATCCTCAGTCACGTCGAATAATCGGTATTTCCAAATCTTATGTAAAGTAGGGGTGGTGAATGTGGACGAAAGGCGGTATGACCGTGATATGCAGAAAATGTACGACATGATTGAGTTAATATATATTTTAAACAGACTGTCAAACAATTCATATGTTGATGAACGTTCAAAACAGTATTTAATCCAGATGCTGGGTGATGTTGAATCCATTAAAAGCAATTTCGACAAATATAGGGTTAGGGATTTTGGCAGGGAAAGCGGTCAAATCAGCTATAATAAATCCGATGATTATAATTACAACCACAGAGGCGGTTTTTTTGACAAAATAATTTTCTTCTTAAAATCATTAAATAATGGAGAATGAAGTAACACTTAAACGTGGTAATGAATAATATATAGAAAAATTAATTTTAGGAGGTTCTATATGTTTAACAATATATTAGGAGACAGCGGAGACAGCTTACTATTCTTCTTCTTACTTTTGGTGGTTCTTGCATGCTGCTTCTGCGGAGATGATGGATTGCTGGGCGGAGCAGGCGGATTTGGAGATAATGACAGCTTATTGTTCTTCTTCTTATTATTAGTTGTATTATTCTGCAGCTGCGACAAAGTGGGTGGAATAGGAGATCACTGCTAATAGCTAACATAGTACATTTAAAAAAAACCTTCCCGGATTTTTCCGGGAAGGTTTTTTTTATGTCATGCTGAATTTGTGCCACCGGCAGGAAGAAACAGAAAAATCGGCGGTATTTTTGTTTGTATCGTACAATTGTGTTTTCTATAGCAGTAGGGCAGGAAAAAAATTAAAAAAAATTATATAGACGAAACTGATAGTTTGTACATAAATCGCACACGCTGCACTGCAAAAAAAGACGATGAAATGCATATTTAGTAAGAATTTGTAAAAAACAAAAAAACTAAAAATCATATCATAAGTTTCTTGTGAAGAAATTATTAAACGAAAATTGTATTGACAAGAAAATAAAAATGTATTAACATAGTTTTTAAATTTATTAAAAATGGCAAGGTGGTGTTTTACAGAATGAAGAAAAAAACAGTATTATCATTAATTGCGGCAATAATGGCGGCGGGCATGATTGCCGGCTGCAGCAATGGCAAAAGCAATGAAGGATTGGCAAGTGAAGTAAGAATAGGTATAAACTATGAGCTTTCGGGCGATGTTGCCTCATATGGCCAATCGAGTGTTGACGGCATTATGATGGCATTTGATGAAATAAATGCCGCAGGCGGAATTGACGGAAAGAAAATTGTCCCTGTTCAAATCGACAACAAATCAGACCCGGCTGAGGCAACTTCGGTAGCCACAAGACTAATGACTCAGGAAAAAGTTGTTGCGCAGCTTGGACCGCCNNTGTGGCAACGGGCAACAAAGTTCCTATAATATCCGCTTCGGCAACTGCCGACAAGGGAGTTACCGTGGATGACAAAGGAAATGTAAATGAATATGTGTTCCGTCTGTGCTTTAACGATTCATTCCAGGGAGTTACAATGGCTAACTTCGCTTCCGAAAATCTCGGAGCCAGGAAAGCGGTAATAATCAAAGACAATTCAAGTGACTACGGAAAAGGACTGGCAGAAAATTTCAGAGCAACATTTGAAGATTTAGGTGGAGAAGTAGTTGCCGAAGAGGGCTATGTTGGAAAAGATAAGGATTTTAATGCTATTTTAACTAAAATTAAGGGACAGGCATTTGATGTTATATTTATTCCGGGATATTACCAGGAGGCAGGGCTTATTATCAAACAAGGCCGTGATTTGGGAATTGACGCTCCTGTTCTTGGCGCCGATGGATTTGATTCTCCAGTTCTTTTGGAACTTGCGGGAGCTGCAGCTTTAAATGATGTATATTATTCAAATCACTATTCATCGATAGACGAAGATCCGCTGGTAAAGGATTTTATAGCTGACTATAAAGAAAAATACGGTACTGAACCAAATGCTTTCAATGCTCTTGGCTATGACCTGGGTAAATTTATAGCTGATGCCGTAAAACGTGCAGGTTCAAATGATACAGAAGCAGTTAAGAATGCTCTTGCGGACACAAAAGGATTTGAAGGAGTTACCGGTACATTTGACATGGGTGAAGATCATAACCCAATAAAATCAGCGATCGTAATCAAACTGGAAAACGGAGTTCAGGCTTCAAGCGTTAAGGTAAATCTAAAATAAACATTTAAAATAATTAAGTTGGCATGTCAATGCTGACTTAATTATTATTAAGCATGAGGAGGTGCAGTCTTGGATCAATTTTTACAGCAATTAGTAAACGGCATTTCACTGGGCAGCATTTATGCATTGGTTGCTTTAGGCTATACAATGATTTACGGCATTATAAAATTAATAAATTTTGCGCACGGAGATGTATATATGATTGGCGCATACGTCGGCTTTGCGGTAACCACTTACACAAGTATGGGATTTATTCCGGCATTGATTATTTCAATGGCGGCCTGTGCGGTACTTGGAATGGCTGTTGAGAAGATAGCATATAAGCCATTGAGAAATTCCGCAAGGATTGCCGTTTTAATTACGGCAATAGGTATGTCTTTGTTATTGGAATATGTGATGATGTACTTTGTGGGAGCAGAGGTCAGATCTTATCCGAAATTACTGTCTGATGCCGCTTTGAGGTTAGGAAATATTATTATAAACATGCAGCAGATATACATTATTCTCACGGCTGTCGTTCTCATGATAATACTTCAGTTTGTTGTCATGAAAACAAAAGTGGGAAAAGCCATGAGAGCAGTTTCGGCTGATCAGGACGCGGCTCAGCTGATGGGAATAAAGGTGAACAGCACAATATCTTTTACATTTGCCATAGGTTCTGCATTAGCAGGTGCAGGCGGAGTACTGGTAGGTATCTATTATAATTCCATAGATCCTCTCATGGGCATGATGCCGGGTTTAAAAGCATTCGTTGCTGCCGTGTTCGGAGGTATAGGAAGCATACCGGGAGCCATGATAGGAGGACTTTCAATAGGAGTACTGGAGACCTTGGTTTCGGGTTACGGAAATTCCATGTACAGAGATGCCGCAGTATTTGCATTCTTAATAATTATATTGATTTTAAAACCTTCCGGACTGTTAGGCAAGAATTCGAAAGAGAAGGTGTAGTATGAAAGTATTGAATAAAAAGAACATATTAACATTAATATTGATTGCTGCGTTTTACGCAGTCATACAGCTTCTGATTGCTGACGGAATCATAAACAGCTTCTATGAAATAACTTTGGCAACCATCTGCATTAATATAATTCTTGCCGTGAGTTTAAATCTTGTGACGGGTTTCACGGGGCAGTTTTCTCTGGGACATGCAGGTTTTATGTCAATAGGCGCATATGTGGGGGCACTGATCAACATGGAGATGAATTCAACGGCAGGATTTTTGCTGGGGATTTTAGCCGGTGCTGTTGCAGCGGCAATTGTGGGCATTATAATAGGCATTCCTACGTTGAGGCTCAAGGCAGACTATCTGGCGATTGCAACGCTCGGCATGGCCGAAATAATACGTGTCGTATTTTTAAATATCGACATAACAAACGGCGCCGCAGGCTTAAACGGCATTCCCAGGTTTACGAACTGGATGTGGTTATTTATATTTACGGCTCTTACCATAATATTGATTAATAACTTCATAAGGTCGTCACAGGGACGTGCCTGCATATCCATCCGTGAGGATGAAATAGCCGCAGAATCAATGGGAGTCAACACAACCAGGTACAAGGTTACGGCATTTGCCATAGGCGCGTTCTTTGCCGGAATAGCGGGAGCGCTGTATTCATCATACTTCTATTTCATAAAGCCAAATATATTCGGTTTTATGAAATCAATTGATATATTGGTGATTGTGGTATTCGGAGGTATGGGAAGCATTACGGGTTCTGTTATCGCAGCTGTGGCGCTGGCGGTCTTAACCACATTCCTGCAGGCGTATTCAGAATTGAGAATGATAATCTATGCGCTGCTTCTGGTGGTAATAATGCTTTTCAGACCGCAGGGAATTTTAGGAACAAAAGAAATTACGGATTTATTTAAAATTAAAAAGAATGATGAAAAAAACCGGTAGAGGAGGGGTCGTATGTCATTGCTTTCGGTTGACAGATTGACGAAGTCCTTCGGAGGACTTACGGCAGTATCAAATGCAAGTATGAAAATTGAAAAAGGAGAGCTTGTAGGACTTATTGGACCTAACGGTGCCGGAAAGACAACTTTTTTCAATCTTCTTACGGGAGTTTATGCTCCGACTTCAGGCAGCATAATGCTTGAGATAGACGGAAGTCCTAAAGAAATAGGAGGACTCAAACCGTACAACATAACAAAGGTTGGTATGGCGCGTACATTTCAAAACATCAGGTTATTTAAGGACTTGACCGTATTGGACAATATAAGAATAGCCATGCATCAGAATATTAAATATAAGCTTCCGGCGGCTTTCTTTCGCTTTAATAAATATTATGAAGAAGAGGACAGACTTTTAAAAGAAGCCGAAGAATTAATGGATATATTTAGACTGACTCATAAAAAGAATGAGCTGGCGAAGAATCTGCCATACGGCGAACAAAGACATCTGGAAATTGTGAGGGCCATGGCTACCAAGCCGGTGCTGCTGCTTTTAGATGAGCCTGCAGCGGGAATGAATCCCAATGAAACAGCCGAACTGACGGAAACAATAGCCAAGATCAGAGACAAATTTAATCTTACGATTCTTCTGATAGAGCATGATATGTCGCTTGTGATGAAAGTCTGCGAGCGCATTTATGTTCTTGATTACGGAACCATGATAGCATCAGGTGAACCGGCTGAAATAAAAAGCAATAAACGTGTTGTGGAAGCTTACTTAGGGGAGGATGTATAATATGCTTGAAGTAAAAAATCTTAATGTTCATTATGGTGTTATCCATGCTCTCAAGGATGCATCGCTGACGGTCAATAAAGGAGAAATAGTTACCCTTATAGGAGCCAACGGCGCAGGGAAGACCACAACCCTTCGGACAATATCAGGCCTTAACAAAGCCAGCGGCGGACAGATATTGCTTGGCGGAAAGGATATAACAAATGTTTCTGCTTCCAAAAGGGTTGAAATGAAATTGTCTCAGGTGCCTGAAGGAAGGAGAATGTTTCCGGACATGACCATTGTGGAAAATCTTGAAATGGGAGCGTATCTGAGAAGAGACAAACCGGCAGTTAAAAAGGACATGGAACATGTTTACGAGCTTTTCCCCATACTTGGCAAGCGTAAAAAGCAAACGGCAGGAACACTGTCCGGAGGTGAGCAGCAAATGCTGGCAATGGGCCGTGCGTTAATGTCGAGACCTGAAATACTGCTGTTGGATGAACCGTCAATGGGACTGGCACCGCTGCTTGTGAGGGAAATATTCGACATAATTAAAAATATAAATTCAGAAGGAACAACCATATTGCTGGTTGAACAAAATGCCAAGATGGCATTGTCAATAGCGCACAGGGCATATGTCATTGAAACGGGTTCGATTGTAATGAGCGGAACAGGAGAAGAACTGGCAAAGAGCGATGAAATTCAAAAAGCGTATCTTGGAGGTTGATAATATGTACGTAATGAACAGGATGACAAAAAATCCGTATACAATAGCCGCAAGTGCACCTATTACGGATGCTGTAGCACTTATGAGAGAAAAAAACCTTAAAAGGATTCCGGTTACGGATGGGGAAAAAGTTGTCGGAATTCTCACACAAAGTGATATTCAAAAAGTATCACCTACAAAAGCTACATCATTGAGTATTTTTGAAATTAACTACCTGCTGTCAAAGACAACAGTTAAGGATGCCATGACAGGACAGCCCATAACCATCAAAGCAGACAGATTACTGGAAGAAGCGGCGGTCATAATGAGACAAAACCGTATAGGAACACTTCCTGTTGTGGAAAAGGGCAGGCTTACGGGAATAATAACGGAAAGCGACATATTTGATGCTTTCATAGATTTGTTGGGATTTAAATCCGTGGGAAGCCGTATTGCCGTTGAAGCAAATGATGTTCCAGGTGCCTTGGCGGATATTGCGGAAATATTCAAATCATTTGATGTAAACATCACCCATATTGCGGCATACAGAGGAGAAGGAACAAGTGATGTTGTCATAAGGTCAGAAGCGGTTGATACAAAGGATATCGAGAAAAAACTCATAGAGAACGGATATAAAATAAAGCATGTGCTGAGAAACGAGAATTAAATAATTCAAATGGTAAAAAGTTGCTGCAGTGGCAGATGAGAGTCTTATTTTCATGATGACGTGAATCTGAAATGCAGCTCTTTTTTTCGCAACAATTGACAAAAAATTAACTTGAATTAATTGATGACATAGATTATAATTTACTCAGGCAAACTGGAAGGCCTTTCTGACAGTGAGCTGCTCTGAATATATTTTGTTCTGAATAATCAGGTTCGTCCTGTTTGTGAAGGCAAGAGACCATATGTGCTCAAAAAAATGAGCAGTTTTTGTAATATGACCTTGCGCCTGCAAGGTTTTATTTTTTTATAGAATATTTATTGGGGAGGAAGTATGGAAACGAGAATTGCTGTTGTCAGCATAATAGTTGAAAATATGGATTCAGCAGGTGAAATAAATGACATCTTGCACAGTTACGGCAGATATATAATCGGAAGGATGGGTATACCGTACAACAAAAGGGATGTATCAATCATAAGTGTAGTTATGGAAGCACCGCCGGATGTTATAAGTGCTTTGTCGGGCAAACTTGGCATGCTGTCTGATGTGACTTCTAAAACAGTTTTGTCAAAAAAATATAATAACTCTTCCAATGAATGAGGTGATTGATGAGAGAAATAATCGACAGGCTATATAATGAAAGAATTTTAAATCAGGAAGAATTCGGCCGCCTGCTTGAAACAACCGATGAGTTTGATATGCAGTATCTTTTTAAAAGAGCCAGAGAGGTATCAAAAAAGCATTTCGGAAATAAAATCTATATCCGCGGCCTCATAGAGTTTACAAATTACTGCAGGAATGACTGTTATTACTGTGGCATCAGAAAAAGCAACAGAAACACGGATCGCTACCGGCTGAGCAAGGACGATATCCTTAAATGCTGTGAAAATGGATATGAGCTTGGATTTCGTACATTTGTCCTGCAAGGAGGAGACGATCCGTGGTATTCCGATGAGAAACTGATTGACATAATTTCTGACATAAGAGCTAAGTATGCCGATTGCGCCATAACCCTTTCAATAGGCGAAAAAACCTTTGCACAGTACGAAAAATTTTTCAGAGCGGGAGCCGACCGATACCTTTTAAGGCACGAAACGGCAGACAGCGAGCATTATAAGAAGCTTCACCCTTCGGATATGAGCGGTGAAAACCGCAAGGACTGTCTTTTTAAATTAAAGGATATAGGATATCAGGCAGGAGCCGGATTCATGGTGGGCTCGCCTTATCAAAGCACGGAAAATGTAGTGGAAGATCTTTTGTTTTTAAAAAAACTTAAACCTGCCATGGTAGGCATAGGACCTTTTATTCCTGCGGCGGGAACTCCGTTTGACCAATTTGAAAGAGGAGACCTGAACCTTACGCTGAAACTATTAAGCATAATCCGTCTGATGTTTTCCAATGTTTTGCTGCCTTCTACCACTGCTTTGGGAACCATACATCCCTACGGCAGGGAGCTTGGAATTATGGCGGGAGCCAATGTGGTAATGCCAAATCTGTCTCCGACTTCCGTGAGGAAGAAATACATGCTTTACGACAACAAGATATGTACCGGGGACGAAGCGGCGGAATGCAGGTCGTGTCTTGAGGGACGAATGAAAAAAATAGGATATGAAATCATGGTAGACAGGGGAGATTTCCATTCCGAAGAAAATGAAGCAAAGGAGGGCTGAAATGAGTTTAAATGATACACCAAGATCCGACAGGCTGCACATAGGAATTTACGGAAAAAGAAACAGCGGAAAATCATCGCTCATCAATGCACTGACAGGCCATGAAACAGCCATTGTGTCACAAGTTCCGGGCACGACGACCGACCCGGTGTATAAATCCATGGAAATATACGGTCTGGGGTCTTGCGTTCTGATTGATACCGCAGGATTTGATGACAGCGATGAAATTGGCAGGCTCAGGGTTGAGAAGACAAGAAAAGCTGTGGAAAAAACAGATATGGCAATTGTTCTGTTTGACCCGTGCGAACCGGTTGATGAAGAAAAAGGCTGGATTGATGTGCTCAATGAAAAAAATATTCCCGTCATTGCCGTTCTTAACAAGTCTGATAAGGTAAAAGATATTGAAGCCGCACGCTGTGATATAGAAAAAATTATCGGGCTCAGGCCCATAGTCGTCAGCGCTAAGCACAGAGACGGCATGGAGAAAATCCGCACGGCACTGATAGAAAAATTACCGGATGATTATGACGTGAGAACAATAACCGGCGGTATAGTCAATGAAGGAGATATGGTTCTTCTGGTCATGCCTCAGGATATACAGGCGCCTAAGGGAAGGCTTATTCTTCCTCAGGTGCAGACGTTGAGGGAATTACTTGACAAGAAGTGTCTGGTTATAAGTGTTGTGGCAGATAAGTTTGAAGAAGCATTGAGAGCACTAAGCAATGCTCCTGATGTAATAATAACGGATTCTCAGGTTTTTAAAACCGTTTATGAAAAGAAGCCGGACGAAAGCAGGCTCACATCGTTTTCTGTACTGTTTGCGGCGTACAAGGGTGACANAGATTATTACACAAAAAGCGCCTCTGTCATAGACAGACTGAATGAAAACTCAAAGGTTCTCATTGCCGAAGCGTGCACTCATGCACCTCTTCGGGAGGATATCGGAAGAGAAAAGATACCCAGGCTGCTTCGAAAAAGGGTGGGAGAAAAGCTCACTGTTGACATAGTCAGCGGACCGGATTTTCCGGACGATATTTCCGGATATGATCTTGTAATACAATGCGGGGCATGCATGTTCAACCGCAGGCATGTAATTTCCAGAATCGAAAAGGCGGCAGGCTCAAATGTGCCTATGACTAATTACGGCATTGCCATAGCCTACCTGTCGGGAATACTGGNNATACTGGACAAAATTTCATTAAGTTAAGCAAAGGAGCAAATAAATGTATAACGTAAAATCAATGGATTCTAATGAATATATAAATGACGGTGAAATATTAAGATCGATTGAAGAAGCAGAAAAGTCGGTAAAGGACAAAAGCGTTGTTGACAGAATTTTAGAAAAGGCGCGAAGCTGCAAGGGGCTGACTCACAGGGAGGCAGCGGTGCTTCTTGCTGTAGATGACGATGAAACCCTGGAAAAAATGTACAGGATGGCAAAAGAGGTTAAGAAAAAAATATATGGCAACAGGATAGTGCTGTTTGCACCTCTGTATTTGTCCAGTTACTGCGTAAACAACTGCAAATATTGCGGATACAAATGCTCCAACAAAATAGGGCGCCATCAGCTCACTCAGGAAGAATTAAGAGAAGAAATCAAGGCTCTGGAAGCATTGGGGCACAAGAGGCTTCTTCTGGAGGCAGGGGAGGATGATGAGCGATGTCCTATCGACTACATCATTGAATGTATAAAGACAATATATAATGAAAGATTTGAGCATGGAGCAATCCGAAGAGTCAATGTTGACATAGCCGCCACAACAGCCGAAAATTACAAAAAGCTGAAAGATGCTGGAATAGGCACATATATACTGTTTCAGGAAACATACCACAAGCCAACATATTTAAAACTGCACAACGGACCAAAGCAGAATTATGAATGGCATACAGAAGCAATGGACAGGGCAATGCTGGGAGGCGGAATCGACGATGTGGGAATAGGTCCTCTTTATGGGTTGTACGATTATCGCTACGAAACAGTGGCTGTCCTCATGCATGCCGAGCATCTGGAGGCTGTGGTAGGTGTAGGACCACACACAATTTCCTTCCCGAGGCTTCTGCCGGCGGAAGGCGTTGATTACGAAAGTTTTCCGCATTTAGTAAACGACAGGGATTTCAAAAAAGTTGTGGCTGTCATAAGACTTGCAGTTCCTTATACCGGAATGATACTTTCCACGAGAGAAACGGAAAAATTCAGGAATGAACTGCTGAATATAGGAATTTCTCAAATGAGCGCGGGTTCATGTGTAGGTGTTGGAGGCTATGCGAACAGAAGTACAGTTGACGATGAGGGAACAGAAGAAAAACCGCAGTTCAACCTGGCAGATCACAGAAAACCGCTGGATGTGCTGAAAGGGCTTGTAAAGGATGGATATGTGCCGAGCTACTGCACTGCGTGCTATCGTGAAGGAAGAACAGGAGACAGGTTCATGCCTTTGGCAAAGTCCGGGGAAATCTGCAACTTTTGCCTTCCCAATGCGCTACTCACATTTGAGGAATATCTGCAGGATTACGGTGATGATGAGCTGAAAAAGTCAGGTCGCGAGATGATTGAAAGGGAAATTATGAAAATTCCAAATGAAAACAGGAGAGAGAAAGCCGTCGATTATCTAAAACACATTGCAAATGGGGTNNTTGGGGAAAGAGATCTGAGGTTTTAAATAAATTTTGCCGCCTCAACAGAAATAAAATTTCAAAGAGGCGGCTTTTTAAATGATAAACAGGCTGCCTCTTTTGAGACAGTCCCATTTTTGCTTATTTCAAGTATTTTTCAAACCAGTTTGTCATTTCTTCCAGTCTTCTGACTCTGTGCCTCGGCTTGCCGCTTCTGCTAAGTTCGTGGTTTTCTCCTCTGAACATGCAAAGCCTTGCATCCACGCCGTGATATTTTAAAGCGGTGAACATCTGCAGTCCTTCGGCGAGCCAGCAGCGGTAATCCTGCTCCGAATGAATGAACAATGTCGGAGTAACAGCCTGGTTGGCATATTTCAGCGGTGAATGGAACCACATCTTTTCTACGTTGTCCCATGGTGTCGATTGATTTTGATCCGAATTGAAATAATATCCTATGTCAGTTGTTCCGAATTTTGAGATCCAGTTTGAAATGCTTCGCTGTGATGCTGCACATTTGAACCTGTCGGTGTGTCCTATGATCCAGTTTGTCATGAAGCCTCCGTAGGAGCCTCCGGTAACACCAATGCGGCATTTGTCAAGCTGAGGATATTTTTCAAGAACCAAGTCCGTGAATTTCATCAAATCATCATAATCGATGGTACCGTACTTGCCTCTTATGTCGGCAAATTCATCGCCTCTTCCGTCGCTGCCTCTTGGGTTGCAGAAGAATACAAAGTAGCCTTCATTTGCCCAGTACTGCATTTCGTGGAAGAAAACTTCACCTGAGACTGTTTTTGGTCCTCCGTGTATGTCAAGTATTCCCGGATAGCATTTGTTTTCGTCAAAATCTACTGGTTTTAAAACAAAACCTTCGATTTTCACGCCGTCATTGACAAATTCAAGGGTTTCGGGTTTGATTACATTTTTTGTTTCTGTTATTAATTCGTTGAATTTTGTTCGTTGAGTTTCAGTTTCTTTTTCATATGTATAAATTTCCTGAAGTCTGGTTCCTCTGAGTCCGATAAAGATAATGCCTTCGCTGCAAACATCAAAGCAGTCTACAGAGCCGTTGTCACCGGTAATTTTTTCGATCTTTCCATCTAATGAAAGTTTTTTGATGAAGGAGCTTTTGCTTTCGGTGGAAATGAAGTACAGGCAGTCATTAAAGACTCTGTAGAATGCTCCTCCACCGTAACGGCAGTCCGATCCTACCGAATTGTGCATTCCGAAATCATGGTAGCTCAAAAGCTCAGCTTCTCCGTTTTTTAATTTATAAAAACAGGGATTTTGATTCAAACCGTATTTATCCATTGCAGAAGCGGTGAATATAATTTCATCTCCCACAAACTCGGCGAAAAATATCGAAAATTCGTCTTCACCCACAAGTTGCGTGGCTTTTTCCGAATACAAGTCATATGAGTAAAGCTCATTAGTAAGTTCAAGCTTGTTAGTGTAATTTTCAGATACATAAAGAGCCTTGCCGTCCTTTACGCTTGTTACTGTAATGTTTTCAAATTGACCGGAAATCGGCACTATATCCTTAGTTCCCTTGTCAAACAGATAAAGCCTGTTTCTTTTTTTATTTATAAAGCCTTCGCCGTTTGCCCAGAAAGGAATTTCGTCCAGAACTTCGTAATCCTTGTTTTCCTTGATCATATCAATTGCTTTCTCTTTTTCTTCTCCTTTGTGGGAATGCAGGTTAATACCGTAGTGGTCATATTCAGCGGTTATGAGGAATTTTTCCTGAGCTATTAACTTAATGTTGCTTACCTTCATTGGAATCCTCATATATTCGTATGCTTCGCCGCCATGTATGTTAATGGCGTAAAATACCGTCCATTGTTCTCCTTCTTCTATTTTTTTCTTTAATTTATCATCTCTTAATGAAGGAAACAAAATCGTATCGTTGTCAAGCCATATAAATGACTTTTCATCGTTCATGCCGGTCAGTTTTTTGTATTCGTAAGTAAAGCAGTCGTAAATCCATATGTTGGATAAGTATTTGTTGTTGTCATAATCCGAGGTGTGAACTGCAAAAGCAGCATGGTTTTTATCCGGAGACAGTTCAAGTCCCGATAAAAACTTGTAATCCAAGAAATCTCTTAGTTTTAAATTTTCCATAGATACCTCCATTTGTTATGCATTTATTTTCGTAATACAATTATATATTCTAAATCGTTCATATGCAATAAAGTATTGTGTTATATAGATGATTAGTAGTATAATTTTATATAAATATTTTTTTGGAGGGACGTTGAATATGGAAACAAATATGAAGTTTACTCTTAATCTGCTTGAGGAAATTATTAATATACCAAGCCCCACGGGATATTGTAAGAATGTCATGTCTTATATTGAAAAAGTATCCGGTGAATACGGATTTAAAACGACAAAAAATAAAAAGGGAAACAGAATAATTGAAATAGAGGGAACAGATAACAGCTACTGCATAGGCATACCTGTTCATGTGGATACTCTCGGGGCAATGGTAAGATCGGTTGATTCTGACGGTGTGATTAAAATTACTACCATCGGAGGCAATATGTTTTCCACTCTTGACGGAGAATATTGCAAAATTCATACCAGAAGCGGGAAAATATATACGGGCACAATGCTGTCTACATCACCTGCAGTTCATGTCTATCCTGATGCCAAGAGCAAGGAAAGAACCGAAGAAAACATGATGGTCAGGTTAGATGAAACAGTAAAAAACAAAAAGGATGTTGCAAACCTTGAAATAGGAGCGGGAGACTTTATTTCCATCGAGCCTAAGTTTACGGTGACTCCTTCAGGATTTATTAAATCAAGATACCTGGATGACAAGGCAGGAACATCGTGTGCTTTGAGCCTGATGGAAATGTTCAAGAGGCTGGGGACAAAGCCGAGATGCAAAGTAAAAATAATTATTTCATGTTATGAAGAGGTCGGACATGGATGTTCAAGCATTCCGGAGGACATTGATGAGCTTGTGGCAATCGATATGGGATGCATAGGGCTTGATTTGTCGTGCACGGAGCATGATGTATCAATCTGCGCAAAGGACAGTTCGGGGCCGTACGATTACGATATAACAGGAAGACTGATAGAACTTGGCAAAAAGCATAAATTAAATTATGCCGTAGACATATATCCCATGTACGGCTCAGATGTATCTGCTTCCCTTAAGGGAGGAAATGATATAAGAGGAGGGCTTGTGGGGCCTGGAGTTCACGCTTCTCACGGCATGGAAAGAACACATGTTGACGGAGTTGAAAATACGCTTAAGTTAATGTATGCTTATTTGACAGAATAAAAAAAGAAAGGACATGAAGTGGAAAATTTAATATTTTCAATTAATGTTGTCTTGCCCATATTTCTGCTTATGTGTTTAGGAACATTTCTGCGTAAAATCAAAATATTTAATGAAGAATTCCTAAAAAAAGGGAATAATTTTGCGTTTAAAGTATTGCTTCCCACATTGGTGTTTAATAACATTTACAAAAGTCAGATAGCTGAGGAAGTCAATATAAATTTAATTATATTTGCTGTATGCATAGTATTGGGCACTATTGGAATAATGTTTATGATAGTTCCCAAATTCGAGAAAGATAACAAAAACAGGGGCGTTATAATTCAGGGCATTTACAGAAGCAACTTTGTGCTGTTCGGAGTTCCGTTGAGCTCAAATATATTCGGAGAATCAAGTCTTGGCGTTGTTACCACGCTTGTGGCAATAATAATACCTATTTACAATCTAATGGCTGTAATAATTCTTGACTGGTACTCTAACGACAAAAGCGACTATAAGAAAATCTTGATGAGTATTGCGGAAAATCCGCTGATAATCGGCTCACTGCTTGGAATAATTGTTTCATTTTTAAATATTAAGCTGCCGGCTTTCATGGAAGAAACAATCTCAGATGTGGCAAAGACTGCAACACCGTTTGCTTTGATGATGCTTGGCGGAGACATAAAAGTAGGAAATATAAAAAAGAATTTAAAATATATTGTCAGCGTAACAGTCAGCAAGCTGGTAGTTCTTCCCGCAATAGTAATCGCTATTGCCGTTGCGTTCGGATACAAGGGAGTTGAATTAGGAGCGTTGTTCAGCATGGTTTCTCCGTCTGTGGCTGTTTCAAGCTACACCATGGCACAGCAGTACGACTGCAATTACGAATTGGCGGGGCAGCTGGTGTTTGTCACCACATTATTCAGCCCGCTGACGATTTTCCTGTTTATATTTTTCCTGAAAACCGTCGGGTTATTTTAAGGAGATTAGAATGGTAATAAAATCATATAAAAAGAGTTTTGATTATTCATACACTTATGGGATGTTTCCCACAGTTGAACTGATACGGTTAAAGCCTGATAAAGTCATAAAGGTTCTGGTAAGTTCAAATTACAAATCCGAATCAAGTGCGGATATATTTGAACTGTGCACCAAGTACAACATTGAGACTGAAATTAATGATAAGGCGATCAACCGCATCAGTGACAAGGAAAACAATTATGTTGTGGGTGTGTTTTCAAAGTATGAATGTGATTTAAACGCTGATAGTTCTCACATAGTGCTGGTCAATCCCGGCAATATGGGCAATATGGGCACAATAGTACGAACACTCACGGGATTCGGATTGAGCGATCTGGCAATTATCAGTCCCGGAGTGGATGTTTTTGATCCAAAGGTTTTAAGGGCTTCCATGGGTTCACTGTTCAGAATTAACTTTAAATATTTTGACAGTTTTGATAGTTACAAAGAAAAATCCGGAAACCGAAAAATATATACGTTTATGCTGGACGGGGCAAAATCATTAAAGGATGTAAATCATGATGATAATGAATTGTTTTCCCTGGTTTTCGGCAATGAAGCAACAGGTCTTGATTCAAGCTTTTCTTCCGTCGGAACAAGTGTCCTTATCAGGCACACGGACAGAATTGATTCGCTGAATCTTACAATAGCTGCCGGAATTGCCATGTATCATTTTTGTAAGATTTAAAATTGGAAAACTGTTAATTATTTTACATATATAGGATAAATAAATAATCTGCTATTGTAGATAATATATTTGAGGCAGCAAATTGATGTTGCCATGAATATTATTATGAAGGTGATCAATCATAAAAAACTTTAACAATGGTTTGGATAACAATATTAAGTTATCCAACTGGGAAGAGCAGGCAAAGTTAGACAGCCAACAAAACTTAAGGGAGCAGATGAAGCAGATGAACAACAATTATCAAAACAAAAATGATAACAAATGTGATAACAACAACAGATTCAACAATAACAATAACAACTGTGAGAACAGGGAAAACAATCATTTTGAGAACAGAAACAATAACAACAGGTTAGACAACCGCGACAACAATAGATTTGATAATCGAAACAATAACAACAGATTTGATAATCGCGACAACAAAGAAAAAAACAAAAACAACGATAAAAACAGAAACAACGAAAATAATTTCAGGTAACATTAAATTAAGAATGGTCACTTTACGGAGACCATTCTTAATTTATTTATTAGTTTTATATCCTGCCGTAATATCTTTATCCTATTTAATTTCGACTTCCAAAAATACAGCTTTAATAAAGAATTTTAAATATTTAAACCAGAAAAGAAATTGTCAGAATTATTATATTAATGCATGACAGATTCATGTAAAAGTAGTTTTTTTCACGAATTAAAAACTATTGACAATAGCATATTCTACGTTTTATAATATTGTTATTAGTAATATTGAAGGGTATTGATTTTTTAATTCATAACCCCAATAATTAATATATATTGAATGATGAGCTTGGGAGAGTCCCAATGGGCGCCGAAGAAGCAAATTGCACCGGTCGGGGTGTGACGAAACTTTCAGGCAAAAGGACCAAGCTTGGACAATACTCTGAATAAAAAAGTTAAGACAGAGGTAATGACATGGTTATTACTTCTGTCTTTTATTTTAATATGGTATCTATAGATATCATTAATAATCTAAAAGGAGTGATTAAGTGAAAACGACACCACTATACGAAAATCATCTTAAACTGAAGGGGAAAATAATTGATTTCGGCGGATGGGCTCTTCCGGTAGAATATTCAGGCATACTTTTAGAGCATGAAGCTGTAAGAACCAAAGCTGGTCTGTTTGATGTTTCACACATGGGTGAAATAACCGTAAAAGGAGAAGATGCAGAAAAATATCTTCAAAACATGCTCACAAATGATATTTCGGTACTAACAAATAATCAGATTGCTTATACTACAATGTGCTATCCTGACGGCGGAGTAGTTGATGATCTGCTTGTTTACAAATACAACAGGGAGGATTATTTGCTTGTTGTCAATGCTTCAAATACTGATAAAGATTTTGACTGGCTGAAAAATAATGTATCCGGAAGCACAGAAGTAAAAAATGTTTCATCCGATTATGCACAGCTGGCTCTCCAGGGACCGGAAGCACAAACAATTTTGCAGAGAATTGTTAAAGATGACTTAAATGAAATAGAATTTTATCATTTTAAAGATAATGTTGAAGTAGGCGGAATTAAAGCACTTGTGTCCCGCACGGGCTATACGGGAGAAGATGGTTTTGAATTGTATTTTGCTTCTGCCGAGGGACCTAAAATGTGGGAGCTGCTTCTTGAAACAGGAAAAGAAGACGGACTTGTTCCGGCGGGACTTGGTGCCAGAGATACACTAAGATTTGAAGCGGCACTTCCTTTGTACGGCCAGGAATTAGATAATGATATTACACCTCTTGAAGCTGGGCTTGGTTTTTGTGTTAAACTTGCAAAGGATGATTTTATAGGCAGGGACGCTCTTGCTGCACAGAAAGCCGAGGGATTGAAAAGAAAAGTTGCAGGGTTTGAAATGGTGGACAGGGGAATTCCGAGAAGCCATTATGAAGTATATGCAGACGGTAAAAAAATAGGATATGTTACAACCGGAAGTTTTTCACCAACTTTGAAGAAAAATATAGGGCTTGCGCTGATAGATGCCGAATATGCGAAGGTAGGAACAGAAATTGAAATTTCCGTAAGAAATAGAAATTTAAAAGCAATAATAATTAAAAAACCATTTTATACAAAAAAATATAAAAAATAATTTATCGGAGGACTTATTATGAAATTATTAAAAGAATTAAAATATGCGAAATCACATGAATGGATAAAAATTGAAGGAAACAAAGCTTACATAGGAATTACCGATTATGCGCAGGATCACCTGGGAGAAGTTGTTTATGCCGAGCTTCCCGAAGTTGACATGGCAGTTGAGGCCGGTGATCAGTTTGTTGTTTTGGAATCTGTTAAGGCAGCTTCTGATGTATTTGCACCCATTTCAGGCACAGTTGTAGAAGTAAATGAAGAGCTGGAAGATAATCCAGGCCTAATTAATGAGTCGCCTTATGAAGCATGGCTTGTGTCCATAGAGATGACTAATCCTAAGGAAGTTGAAGAATTGCTTTCTGCGGAAGATTATGAAAAAATTTGTGAATAGGAGGCACTCATGGCCAGATATATCGGAAATACTAATGAAGACAGGGAGCAGATGCTGCATGAAATAGGCTGTGACAGCATTGAATCACTGTTTAGTGCGGTTCCGGATTCGGTGCGTTTAAAAGACGCCTTAAATATACCGAACGCTCAGTCTGAACCGGAACTGGTTAAAAATATAAAGACACTTTCAAATAAAAATCTTAATCTTGATGACTATACATGCTTCCTGGGAGCGGGCGCATATGATCATTACATTCCTGCAGCTATTGATCAGTTAATTTTAAGGCAGGAATTTTACACGGCATATAGTCCGTACCAGCCTGAAATAAGCCAGGGCACATTGCAGGTAATATTTGAATATCAGACAATGATAAGTGAATTAACAGGACTTCCCGTTGTGAACGCATCAATGTATGACGGAGCCACAGCTATGACCGAAGCAGCCATAATGGCATGTGAGTCAACAAAAAGAACTGAAATTTTAATATCTGCAGTGGTACATCCCGAAAGCAGACGGGTTTTAAATACATATGCACAGTTCAGAAACATGTCGATAGTCGAATTAGACTATAAAGACGGAAAATCTGATATTGAAGACTTAACAAATAAAGTAAATAAAAATACTGCGGCGGTAATAATTCAAAGCCCGAACTTCTTTGGAATTATTGAAGATATTGCCTCCGTGAAAGACATAATTCATGACAATAAAAGCCTGCTGATCGTAAGCGCAGACCCATTATCTCTCGCTCTTTTAAAAAGTCCAGGCGAGTTAGGAGCGGATATAGCTGTGGGAGAAGGCCAATCATTGGGAAACAGCCTTAGCTTTGGCGGTCCGTATCTTGGCTACATGGCTGTTACCGAAAAGCTGATGCGCAAAATGCCGGGAAGAATCGTAGGCGAAACAGTGGATAAGGACGGAAACAGAGGATTTGTTCTCACTCTTCAAACGAGAGAACAGCATATAAGAAGAGAAAAAGCAACATCAAACATCTGCTCAAATCAGGCATTAAATGCGCTGATAGCGACAATTTATCTGACGATAATGGGAAAAGAAGGATTGAGGGAAGCTGCTGATCTGTGTCTTAAGAAAGCTCACTATGCATATTCAGAGCTGATTAAGACAGGAAAATTCAGTCCTGTATTTAACGGCCCATTCTTTAAAGAGTTTGTGGTAAAGAGCAATGTGCCTGTGAAAGAGCTTAACGACAGATTATTGGAAAGTAAAATAATCGGCGGATACGAAATAGAAAAGAATTATCCCGAGTTAGAGAACGGCTGGCTTGTTGCGGTTACAGAAAAACGAACTAAAGAAGAAATAGATAAATTGGTCGGAAAGGTAGGCGAGTGATATGCAGAAACATCAACCGTTAATATTTGAAATAAGCAGGGCAGGACGAAAAGCATACTCACTGCCTGAATGTGATGTGCCTTCCGCACCCGTGAATGAAATTTTAGACGGCAGCCTTTTAAGAAAAGAAGCGCCTGAGCTTCCTGAAGTGAGCGAACTGGATGCGGTTCGTCATTTTACAAGGCTCTCTCAAAGAAACCACGGAGTGGATTCGGGTTTTTACCCTTTGGGAAGCTGTACCATGAAGTACAATCCGAAAGTAAACGAGACAGTGGCAAGATATGACGGATTTACAAAGATTCATCCGTACCAGCCGGAAGAAACGGTTCAGGGTGCCATGCAGCTAATGTATGAGCTTGGCGGCATGCTTTCAGAAATAACTGGCATGGATAGATTCACTCTGCAGCCGGCGGCAGGAGCACACGGTGAACTTACAGGTCTTATGATAATCAAGTCATATCACCGAAACAGAGGCGATGAAAAAAGAAACAAGATAATTGTTCCTGATTCTGCACATGGAACTAACCCTGCATCCGCATCGGTTGCTGGATTTGATGTTGTGGAAGTCAAATCGGACGAAAGAGGGTTGGTTGATTTAAATTCTTTAAAGTCCGTAATCAGCGATGAAATTGCAGGTTTTATGCTTACAAATCCAAACACCCTCGGATTGTTTGACGAGAATATACTGGAAATATCTGAAATCGTGCATGAAGCGGGCGGCTTAATGTACTATGACGGGGCAAACACAAATGCCATTATGGGAATAACAAGACCAGGTGATATGGGCTTTGATGTTGTCCACCTCAATCTTCACAAAACATTCAGTACTCCTCACGGCGGCGGCGGACCTGGCTCGGGACCTGTGGGAGTCAAGAAACACCTGGAAGATTTTCTTCCGGTTCCTGTTGTGGGAAAGAAAGACAGCGATTATTATTTTGATTATGACAGACCTTTATCCATAGGAAAAGTCAAATCATTCTACGGTAATTTCGGAGTGTGCGCAAGAGCATATGCATACATACTCAGCATGGGACCGGACGGGTTAAAGGCTGTTTCAGAAAATGCGGTATTAAACGCAAATTACATCGCCGGAAAGCTAAAGGATAAATATTACCAGCCTGTTGATAGAGAATGCATGCATGAATGTGTTTTATCAGGAGACTGGCAGAAGAAAAACGGTGTGTCAACACTTGACGTTGCGAAGCGCCTTTTAGACTTTGGATATCATCCGCCGACAATTTATTTCCCTCTGATTGTTTCGGAAGCGATGATGATTGAGTCTACGGAATGTGAAACAAAGGAAACACTGGATGAATTCATAGCTGCCATGAGGCAGATAGCTGATGAGGCTGAAAATGATCCGGAACTGGTTTGTTCCGCACCTCACACTACAATAATATCAAGGCTTGACGAAGCTCTGGCCGCAAGAAAGCCTGTGCTTCGCTACAGAAAGTAGGGTGGATAATGGAAAGAGATTTAGTGATTATAGGCGGCGGACCAGGCGGTTATGAAGCAGCTATAAGAGGCGCACAGTTAGGTGCAAAGGTAACTCTTATAGAAGAAGACAAAATGGGAGGCACATGCCTGAACAGAGGGTGCATACCCACAAAATCGCTTTATAAAAATGCGGAAACAGTCCGCTCCCTGAAAAACATGGATGAGTACGGCATATCTTTGACCGGATATGATTTTAATATGGAAAAAGTTCAGGAAAGAAAAAATGAAGTCGTTAATAAACTTGTGTCAGGCATAGACCAGCTGCTGAAAGGAAACGGCGTTGAAGTAATAAAGGGAAAAGCATCTTTTAAAGGCGCAAGGATTATTGAGGTTATTACGGAGAACGGAACAGAAGAAATAACCGCTGCATATATAATTATTGCAACAGGCTCATCTCCGTCAGCCGTTCCTGTGCCGGGCATTGATTTGAAGGGTGTTGTTACAAGTGATGAAATCCTGAATTTTGAACAGGTTCCAAAAAGTCTGGCAATACTGGGAGGCGGTGTCGTACGAGTCGAATTCGCAGGCATATTTGCTTCTTTGGGTGCACAAGTGACCATAATAGAGTTTCTGCCTAAAATACTGTACAGACTGGATGACGAACTTTCCAAGAAGCTGACGGTTTATTTAAAAAAACAGGGCGTTAAAATTATGACAGGATCTGCGCTGAAAGAAGTGCAGTCTTTCGACGATGGATTAAAAGTGATTGTGGGAAGCGATAAAGGAATTTCAGAGCTTGCTTGTGACTGCCTGCTGACGGCAGCCGGAAGAAAGCCTAATTTGGAAGGTCTGAATTTGGAGCTGTCAGGTATTGAATACGACAAAAAAGGAATAAAGGTCGATGAAAATTATAAAACATCAGTAGAAGGCATATATGCCATAGGAGATGTCATCGGTGGAGTAATGCTTGCTCATGTTGCATCGGAAGAAGGAAAGGCATGCGTTGAAAATATTTGCGGACATAATTCAAAGGTAGATTACAATGCAGTACCTTCATGTGTATTTACTTTCCCTGAGGCCGCATCGGTGGGAATGACAGAAGATGAAGCAAAAGGAAACAATGTGGAATACATTGTTGGAAAATCAATGTTCGGAGTAAACGGCAAGGCATTGACAATGGGTGAAGGAGAAGGATTTGTCAAGGTTCTGGCTGAAAAAGAAAGCCATAAGATAATCGGAGTTCATATAATGGGGCCCCATGCCAGCGACATGGTTCACGAGGGTTCACTGGCAATACACAACGGACTCACGGTTGAGGACATAAAAGAATCAGTATTCGCACACCCCACATTGTCAGAAGTTTTTTATGAAGCCGTGTGCGGATGTACAGGTGAAGCCATACATTCAATTCCAAGGAAAAAATAAAGTTTTGTAACATATTATATGTGAAGCAGACCGTAGTTTTTTCAGATAGTCAGCATTTGCCATTCTGAGCGCCGGAAGGGTTCGTATTGTTAAACATTGAGATGTTTCCGGATTGTTCAAAATGATGAAAAGCTTATGATTATCAGAAGCAGATTTTACGGTCTGCTTTTTGTGCTAATAATTATCAATTGACATGAATAAGTTTTTTTGATAATCTATATAAAAAAATAAGGTCGTTCACCTAAGAGGAGTAAAAAATGATATTAATAGTTGATTTTGGTGCACAGTACAGTCAACTCATAGCAAGAAGAGTTAGAGAAGCTAATGTGTATTGTGAAATAATTCCATACACATATTCAATCGATAAAATTAAAGAAAAAAATCCAAGCGGAATTATACTTTCAGGCGGACCTGCAAGTGTATATACGCAAGACGCTCCAAGCATTTCAAATGAAGTGTTCAATCTGGGGGTCCCTGTCCTGGGCATATGCTACGGCGGACAATTTATAGCACAGGAATTCGGAGGCAAGGTAAAAAGAGCGGATTCCAGAGAATACGGCAGAGTCGGGCTTGAAATATTATCTGACGATGATCTGTTCAAAGGAATCGAGCAGGACACATTGTGCTGGATGAGCCATACGGATTATATTGAAAGAGCGCCCGAAGGTTTTGAAATAACGGCAAAATCAAAAACCTGCCCTGTATGTGCCATGAAAAATGAAGAAAAGAAAATTTATGCGGTTCAGTTCCACCCGGAAGTTGAACATACCGAAAAAGGGAGAGAAATAATCGACAATTTTCTGTTTGATGTGTGCAAGTTGGAAAAGGACTGGAACATGGGCAACTTTGCCGACGAGGTTATCGCAAAAATTAAAGCTCAGGTCGGTGATAAAAAAGCTCTTTGTGCCATGTCAGGCGGTGTTGATTCATCAGTTGCCGCAGTGATGGTACACAAGGCAATAGGTTCAAATTTAATTTGTGTATTTGTTGATCACGGCCTTTTGAGAAAGGATGAAGGAGATCAGGTAGAAAAAGTATTCAAAGAAAAATTCAACATGAATTTAATAAGAGTTAATGCAGGAGAAAGATTCCTGGGAAAATTAGCAGGTGTAACCGAACCTGAAAAGAAAAGAAAAATAATAGGCGAGGAATTTATCAGAGTGTTTGAAGAAGAAAAGCAAAAACTGAAAGATAAATTCGGACACATTGATTACCTGGTTCAGGGAACTATTTATCCCGATGTTATAGAAAGCGGAACAGCTACAGCTTCCGTCATCAAGAGTCACCACAACGTGGGAGGACTTCCAGAAGATGTGGACTTTGAACTTCTTGAGCCATTGAGACAATTATTCAAGGATGAAGTGCGCCAGGTTGGAAGAGAACTGGGCATACCTGAAGAAATAGTTGAAAGACAGCCGTTCCCGGGACCCGGTCTGGCAATCCGTGTATTAGGCGAAATAACAGAAGACAAGCTAAAAATAGTGAGAGAAGCT
>DMJQ01000171.1:0-6906 GCA_003457065.1 Clostridiales bacterium | reverse complement strand
AAACAGAATTGTTTACGACATTACATCTAAGCCACCTTCAACTATTGAGTGGGAATAGAGTTAACACTGATATTCCAACGTTTTTAGAGTTTTAGATTAGACAATGACTGTGTTAGATTTTCATTAAAAATTTGAAAATCATACATGGTCATTTTGTATTTTTTGACCTAAAAAAGGAGCGTGTTAGATATGAAGCGTGGAGACATCAAAGCGAACAGGGTGATGGCTAGTAAACCATCACAAAATAAGACTTTTAAGGAGTTAGTAGATGAATTTATAAGGTATTCAGAAGTAAGAGGATTATCTGAATGGACTATAAAAAGCTATAGGTATCAAATCGGATATTTCATTGAATTCTCAGGGGAAAATTTGATGTGCAAGGNNCAAGGACATTGTGTTAGATTTGCTTGAAGATTATATACTTTACTTAAAAGAGCAGAAAAGTATAACAAACTTAGTTACGTTAAACTCCTACCTTAGAAATTTAAGTCCAATTATAAAATATGGCATTAAGAAAAGATATATTATAAATGATTTTTTAATACCAACAGTTAAGGGACAAGAAACATTTAAAGATATATACACAGAAGAGGAGTTGAAATCATTGTTAAATGCTCCTAGTAAAAAGGATTTTATTACTTTTAGAACTTATACTATCATTTGGGTTTTAGCAAGTACAGGGTTAAGAGCTAGAGAATTAAGGGAATTAAAGATAGGTAATATAGATTTAATAAATAGAACAATAACTGTAAATGAAACTAAGAATAAAAAACCAAGAAGGCTTCCAGTTAGCGTAAGTTTATATGATGTGTTATTAAATTATATGGAAATAAGGGGTGGGGACTTAGACGATTATTTATTTCCGACTGTATATAATGAAATAATGGCAATGTCATCATTACAAGATAGTGTAAAAAAATATTGCAATGAAAGAGGAGTTTATAAAACAAGTTTGCATCTATTCAGACATACGTTCATTACTAATGCAGTAAACCAAAATGTAAACCCATTACTATTACAAAGAATTACTGGTCATTCAACAATGCAGCAGTTAAACAAATATTATAACGCAAGAACATTTGACTTGATTGATATTATTGATGGGATTGCACCTAAGAATAATAAGAAACAGAGTTATTTTAAATAGTATGTGTGAAAAAAATGAGGAAATACATGAATCTTTCTATTAAACAGTTACAACAGAATTATAGTTAATATAATCCTGTGGAAACTGTAGTCAATAAAACAAAAATCATAAAATAAGTTAATGTGTAATTGAAAGTATATTCAAATTGACTAGAATTATAAGTATCAGTTGCAAATTTAAGAAAAACTGATAGAAATTATGGTAAAGGTTACTAACTAGAATTATTGACTATGGATTTAAAAAGTTTTCATTTCTTAAGATTAAGGGTGGTGTGATTCAGTTGGCAAAAACAAAAAAAGAACATTATGTACCACGATGCTACTTAAAAAACTTTAGTAATCAAGGTGAAGAGCGTATTAATCTGTTTGATAAACAAAAAATGCAAGCTCGCTTAAATCAAAATATTATGGATGTAGCAATGGAAAATTACTTTTACGACTTAAGTTTAGAAGAACTATATAAGAAAGCAAAGCCTGAAGAACAAGAAAAAGTCAAAGAGGAGCTATGTAAAATCTTAAATACTCAAAACCTTGAATGTTCGCTAAGAGAAGCTGACAATCAACAACACATTGAAAAAGGTTTCTTCAGTAAGATTGAAGGCATTTATAGTTCCATATTATTAAACATAATAAATAAAGCTTACAATGGTAATCAATGGGTTATAGACAATTGTGATGCGTTTTCTAAAGAAGGTAAAGAAATTTTTTCATTCTTTATTGCAATACAGATAATAAGGACAAAATCTTTTCGTGAAATACTTGGAGCTACAATTGAAAAAACTGTTCAAACTATGGCTTATAAATCACAGATGGATGATGAAGACGCACTTCCTAAAGAAAGTTTTGAAGTTGAAGCAGATAAAGAATTTATAAAATTGCAACATAGTAGTATGATTCTTGACCCAAAAGTAGCTGCCGAAATTGCAGAAGTTCTTTCTAATCATATATGGGTAATGTATGTCAATAAAACTTCTTTACCCTTCTATACATCCGATGACCCTGTAGTTAATATACCTCATAAGTTTGATAAGTTCATTAGCTATGGTGGATTAAAGTCTGAAGGAATAGAGATTGTTTTTCCGATATCATCTAATTTGTTATTAGGGATGTATGATAGCAAAACATATAACAATATACATACTGATAGGGAATATAAAGTTCTTTATTATGATGAAGAAGTAGGGTATTTTAATAAGGTACAAGTTATACATAGTCAAAGATATATATTTTCAAGTAATGAAAATTTTGAATTAGCTGAAAAGATATGTTTAAGATATCCAGAGTGTCAAAAGTATGTGCCTCCGATTGAAGTTTTTTAATATCAATATCATAGTAGCGAAACTTTTAGTGTGTTATAAATAAATAAACGGAATACATTTAAAGTGTTTCCGTTTATTTTTCATTTAAAATCATCTATCGTTTTGATTATATAAATAGTTTGACCAAAAATTATCTTTAGCTGTTTTATTTATAGATTCTTCAATACTGCTAAATCTAGTATCTTCCCAATCTAATTTAGAGTTAATTTCAGAAACTTCAGATTTAATATCCGAAATAATTTCTTCTAAATTATCTAATCTTTTAAATAATTCCTCTAACAAATCCATCTTTTTAAATATATCATCCATGAATTGTCCATCCTCCTTTATTTAAATATATAATATATTTTGACTATTATTCATTAAATGCAATGGATATAATGATACTTTATGGTATTACTATTTTTAGTATCCAAAAAGTATACTTTACAGACTGTTTTTTGATGGAATATTTATTTATAAAATTATGTGCTACTCTTAGAAATGATACGAGGGCTACCATATTTATAAATGGTTCAGCCCTCTCATATTTTCTATCCACTAAGGATTTAAACCAGCGTTAACGAGTGGTTTTGTAACATTATATGCTTGTACTTTTATTGTGTTATAGTTATAGATACTATATCGCCTTTCTTTTATTATTTTCTCTGATTAGGGTATTCTTTGAGATGCCTGTCATATCTTCAACTTGCCGATAGGAGTGTTCCCCTCCATTTATACTTAGTAATTCCAAAGCATGATTTATCTGCTTCTGTGAAAATTTTTTGGGTCTACCTTCCTTAAATCCAACTTTTAATCTTGCTATGGCTTTGCCTTCTGCTGTACGTTCCAGAATCATATCACGTTCAAATTCGGCAAATGAAAAGAACATATTTCGCATTAGCCTACTTGAAGGGGTATTGTCCATGACTCCCATATTCAGTATATATACCTTTATTCCCTTGTTTATAAGCTTATTTATTAATTCACTACCCTGTATTAAACTACGAGCTATTCTGTCAAGTTTAGTAACCATAAGTGTATCACCTTCTTGAAGCAATCCTAATAATTTATCTAGCTCAGGTCTAGTAATTTTTGTCCCTGTAAAGCTATCACTATAAATTTCAACTGCTCCGTTTTCTCTTAATGTCTTTTCTTGTCCCTCTAAGCTGTTTCCATCCTTCGCTTGTCCTTTAGTTGATACTCTGCAATATCCATAAACTATTCCCATGTTTTTTACCTCCTATTTATGCTTAATTTTGATACCAAGTTTTGATACCACCTTATATATTAATTTTAACGCTCTTTTCACTTGGCGCCAATACTTGAAATTTTTGGCACTAGTCAAAGCAAGGCTGAGACTTGTTTTCAAGCATAAAAATATGTTAAAAATAAAAAAATAGAGCCTATATAAGCTCTGTTTGTAATTTAGATTCACTTAATTAATCATCCACATCTAACATACAGTAATCAATCAGTTTTCTTTTTCTATGTCTGTCCTTATTATCCAATTTTCCATCAACTGTGTTTAATAGATAAGATACATATTGTTTATATTCAGAATTCATTTTTCTAAAATAATATTGTTGCATTTTAAGGCTATAAAATGCCATGTCAATAATAATCTTCTCAAATGTAGCATCATCAAATTTATTTTTAGAGAAAATTTCTTCATTGTAAGGCACTGATAATACATTAACTGTAAAGTTATTTTTAAAGTTAGCTTCAATATGTGGCTCTCTTTGAGATAATAAGTCCCATACTATCACATCTACTTGTTTGAAAAATTCATCATCTATTTCTTTTTTGTCAAGAATGTCTCCTAGTATATCTTTTTTAAATGTCGCACATAACTTCCTATTAAATCCTGTTACTTCTGCTTTAATTGTCCCTAATTTCAATCCAAAATAATCAGCAGATTTTTGGTATGTCATATCAGGTTCTAATATTTTCCTCACATGCTCAGGTACGAAGTCTGTGAACCTCACAAGTCTATATAAAGCATAGAGGAATGGTATATATTTATTATCAATCTCATTTAATTTAAGATGAGATTCAAATGGTGAATATTCTTCTGTAAAATGTACCATTTCTATTAACCTTGTAATACTACCTATCTTCATCCTCTATTACCTCTCATCAATAATTATAAGAATAAGTATACATTATTTTAATTCAAAGGACAATACTCTTTATATGGTATTGGAAATATCATCGAGGAGTATTAAAAATTTCACCAATTAATTAATAAACTTTAATAAAATTAATATATTTATGCTCAATTTTCATCAATAGATAAAGAATTCCTTGCTATGAAACAGCGCAAATCACTAGGTTTACACTGTTTTATTTTTATTTTTGTGTGCATGGTTGTGCATACTACCAAAATCCTTTACTTCTCGTTATTTATGATTAGAAATTTGAACCTTGAAAATAAAAAATAGAATTTATTTCACTACGCTCTAGTTTGCAAAATTTTGCACCAATGATTGGGGTGCTCTGTTAGTTAAAAAACATTGGTCGGAAGATAATTTCTGCTCTGTATTTGAGCACTAAAAGTCACTTTAGGTAAAGTGAATCAATTTGAATAAAGAAATCGTTCAAATTTCAAAAGAAAAATAAATGGAGGAACATCAGATGATGGGAGGAGGAAAAAACTTAGAGGAAAAATATTTTGGAATTGACATTGACAGAGAATTTAGTGAGGAAGACATAAAATTTGAAGAGAAAGACTATCTTGACAAGTATGAGTTCTATATTAGGAATTCTTGTGCTGAAATAAAAAGTGATAGTAAAGATTATAATCTTGGAGTTTTGTATGGATATTATTTAGAAAGAGTTAAAGAAGATGTAGAAAACAAATCCGACAGTGATTGCCCACAGTTTTGTGATGGTGATAAGGATGCTTACAATTATCTTTGCAATAAATTTAATGGATTTATAGTGAAATTAGCAAAGCATTATAAGAACGAAACACATAGCTATAATGATGTTATTCAGCATCTTCAAACAGAGTTATTTGTAATAGCAAAAAAAAGAGATGAAAATGGCTTCTTTATTGATAAAAGTGGAAAATTAATGGACAAGCTAGAGAATTATGTGAATGGCACATTAAAATGTAAAGCTTTAGATTTAAATACGTTAAAAAAAGGAGACCCAGCTAAAGTTAGAAGGATTAAAGAATTAAAAAAAGAAATATATGAAAATGAGGGTAGAGAAGCATCTAACAAAGAGATTGCAGATAAGCTACATATGGAAATAGAAGAAGTAAATTGCTTATTGAATGCTATTTCAAGTGCTATAAGTTTTGAAAGTGGCATAGACGAAGATAATGGAAGCACACTGAGAAACACATATGCTGACAAGAAAGATTGTTATGAAGAAAGTATCAGCAAACTAGAAATTCATAGAGTGAGAGCTATTTTAGAGGAATTGAAAGAAAGAGGTATGGATAGTAGAGAATACAATGAAATTGCTTCTATAATCCCATTTTTGGAAGCTATAAATGAAATGTATGAGAAAAAAATATATACACCACTTCAATATGAATCGATGAAACAAATGTTAATAGATGCAGTAAACCATAATAATAAACCTGACAACAAGACTGTTATGGAGATATTTAGTCTAAGAAGTTCTGGCAATGTTTCTGATGCAAGGGGAGTTGCTATAGAAAAATTCAAAAAATACGCAACATATAAGAGAGATGAAGAGGGGAACTTAATTATAACCATAAAACAAAAATAAAAACAAAAATGCAGAAAGTTAATAGAAAAAATTCAGCTATATAAGGTATATAACTTATGAAAAAGAGGGTTTAATTATAAAACATTAAACCCTCGAAATTGAAAGGGGAAGAGGAAAAATGAAAAATTTCATGATTAAGAACATAGAAGAGATTAAACAGGCTTCAGATGTGCCAACAACTTTGAAATATCTAGGTGTAGATTATAGTGGGAGTGGGTTGATTTCGTGTCCACTACCAGACCATGACGATTCAACAGGAAGCTTTGGAGTGAATGAAAAAGATGGGAAGAGTTTATGGCATTGTTTTGGTTGTAATACAGGAGGGGACAGCATCTCATTAGTGAAAGTAATGAAAGATATTTCATATAATGAAGCAGTTTTTGAGGTTGCAGAATTATTTGGTATAGAAGTTGAATTTACAAATGAATTGGCTAAGGAACAGTACCTAAATCAAACTAAATGGGACAAATTCTATGAGTGGTTAGCTGACTATTGGGCTAGAGGAGAATGGAGATATTCAACAGAAGATAAAAAATCAGAAGCTATTATATATTTAGAAAACAGATGCATTGAGAGAAGTATGATTTCAAGCCTTAATATTGGATTTTCAACAGGGGAGTATGTATATTCAGTACTAGAAAAAGCTAAAGAACTAGGAATTACTGTTGAAGAGCTAATAGAAGCTAAAATATTAGTAAGCGCATTATAACAAAGC
>DMJQ01000172.1 GCA_003457065.1 Clostridiales bacterium | reverse complement strand
AAAAGCCCGTACGGGCTTTTTTTAATATTATACTGATTGCATTTTTCGAACTGCTTCTGCACCTTTTTCCAGTGCAGCCTTGTTAAGAGGAACCAGGTGTGATTTGTTTTCTCCGAATACTTTTATGAAAGCATGAAGAATGGACTCTATGTCAACTATTTTAGTTAATTCAATGTACGCACCAAGCATAATCATGTTGGCTACTTTGCCGTTTCCAAGCTCCAGCGCCAGCTCATTTGCAGAAACATAATAAGCTTCCAAGTCCGTTCTTTTTGGTTCTGCATCTATCAATGATTTATTTATCAATAACTTTCCGCCGGGAACCAGTTCTTTTTCAAATTTTGTCAAGGAAGGGAGGTTCATAACTATGGCTGCCGTACCGTCTTTGGAAATAAGCGGAGAGCCCACTTCCTCATCTGATACAACTACCGCACAGTTTGCTGTGCCTCCTCTCATCTCGGGACCGTATGAAGGCATCCATGTTACATGTTTTTCTTCGATCATTCCCGCATAAGCCAATAATTTACCGATAGCCATAACGCCCTGGCCACCAAAACCGGCCATTATTACCTTTTCTTCCATGTTATTTAACCTCCTCGAAATCCCTGAAATTTCCCAACGGATAATATGGAATCATATTTTCTCTCAGCCATTCCAACGCCTTAACGGGAGTATAGCCCCAGTTTGTAGGACAGGTTGACAATACTTCGACTATTGCAAATCCTTCTCCTTTTAACTGACATTCAAAAGCTCTTTTTATGGCTTTCTTAGCTTTTCTGATATTTGCCGGAGTATCTACCGAAACTCTTTCAACAAATTTAGCTCCGTCTATTGTAGCTAACATTTCCGCAATTCTTATANNATGAACTCTCTTGATGCCTGTAGCGACAGCCGGTGCTCTTCCGTGAGCCGCTTCCTGCATATCGCAGTTGAAATAATTATAAGCAAGTACTGAACATCCTACCGGAGCTACCCCGATTGCATCACCTAAAACTCCTAATTCTACTAATGATTCCGCAACTAATTTATGAATGACACCATGTGTACATCCGGGGCAGTAATGAAAAGGTGTATCTGTCAAACCCTTTGATTTTTCATATACAATTGTCATTATTTTGTACCTCCTGCTATTTTTTCAATATCTGCGAGTATATTGGCCGGTGTAGGAACCATGCCGCCCTGCGTACCATTGAAATAAACAGGCAATCTTCCTGCGATACCGATCTTAACATCGTCGGTAACCTGACCGGCATTCATTTCAACCGCCAGTATACCTTTGGCATTATTTCCGATTGTCTTGAACACGTCGTATGGGAACGGCCATATTGTTATAGGTCTTATCATTCCTACTTTGATTCCTTTTTTCTCGGCTTGCTTCATAGCTGTCTTAACTATTCTTGAAGTTGTTCCGTATGCCACCAAAACAACCTCAGCATCCTCTAATCCGAATGCTTCATATAGCACTTCATTTTTTTCCATTAAATTATATTTCTTCTCCAGATTCTTGTTGTGAATCTGAAGAGCTTCTGCTTCCAAGTATAACGAGTTAACAATATTCGGTTTTCTCTTTCCCCCGGTTCCTGTTGTTGCCCAGTCTTTGGGCGGAAGTTCAATCGGAGCCGGATCTTTGAATTCAACGGCTTCCATCATCTGGCCTATCATACCGTCGNNGCTCCGCCTGCTCCGTAAACCATATTTATGGCGGCTATTTCACTTTCTGCCTGCAAAAATACTCCGCCTGCTTCAGGAAGTGCTTTTGACATATATTCAGGAATTTCACTTGATGGAGTTATCGGATATCCAAAAAAGAATTTGCAGCCTGCTTTTATAGCGGCAGCTCCGACAGCTTCATTACCTTTCATTAATACTTTAGACATAATTAACCTCCAATATTATAATCTTTCTACTGTAATTACTGAATCCGGACACATAATTGCACAGCTTCCACAGGCAATACATTTATCCTGATCGATCACATGAGCAGGGCTGTAACCCTTTCCGTTAATCTTTTCTTTGTTAAGCTCAATGATTTTTACCGGACATACTGCTACACACAATTCACAACCCTTGCATGCATCATCGTTAAATGTAACTTTACCTTTAGCCATTATAATACCTCCATTCTTAGCTCATCCATTCTTCCCTCATATATAGATTTATGGGGAATAATTTTTCTAATATATCTTCATTTTTTATATTATCAGCTGTTTCTTTAATCACAGTTTCATATCGGACGGGAATATCCGTTTCCCATGAGACTTCTTTTGTGAGTTCGTGGCCGAATTCCACATCCTCAGCCGTAGTGGCTTTCAGCATGTGAGTATTGTTTATCAATCCTGTCACTTTTAATTTTGACGTGGCTTCAATCAGCGTCAAGTATTTTAATACACCTTCAACAGTACTTGTTTCGGGCCTGTGTCCGTTTATTACAAAAAACATGTCATATTCAACACTCTTTATCTGTTCCGCATATCTTGCCAGAACCCTTGCACCTACCGGGTCTCCTCCCACATCAAGAACGGAGTGTTCATTGGTATTTAATATAACACCCATTAATTGTGCGGGAAGTGCCGGTATATCCACAGCATTATTTTTTATGCTGCTGTCGAATACTTTAATTCCTATTTTTTCAAAAAAGTCTCTTTTTTCTCTCGATCTGAAATAAGGGTTAACAATATCTAAATCGGCAATACTGACATCTTCATACATTTCTTTCATCTTTACGGCATAGTTTACCGCAAACTCAGTCTTGCCGCTTCCGTAGTGACCTATAACAATTACAAGTCGTTTGTCAAGCATATTATTCCTCCCTTTGAGCATATATGCTATTTATATTCTTTAGCCTTTTCTTCTCCGTTAAGAACCCTGAGGCCGCCTTGAGCCAATGCTAAAAGTTCATCTTCTCCCGGATAAACTATTACGTCAGCAATAAACTTAACTTTCTTTTCTATCATGTCAACAAAATTTTTATCATAAGCTATTCCGCCTGTTACCAATATGGCATCCACTTCTCCGTCAAGAACAACCGCATATTCTCCGATTGCTTTTGCTACCTGGTAAGCCATTGCGCTGTATACTAATTTTGCTTTTTCATCTCCGGCCTGTGCTCTCTCGCTTACTTCTTTTGCGTTGTTAGTTCCGAGATAAGCGCTCAGTCCGCTTTTTCCGACTATCATTTTTATAACTTCGTCTTCTGTGTACTTTCCGCTGAAGCATGCTCTTGCCAGCTGTTCTGCAGGAAGTGAACCTGATCTTTCGGGTGAAAATGGTCCTTCACCGTTTAAACCGTTGTTAACGTCGATTACTCTGCCTTTTTTATGTGCGCCTACTGAAATTCCGCCGCCAAGGTGAGCAACTACAAAGTTCATGTCTTCATATTTCTTGCCGAATTTTTCAACGGCAGCTCTTCTTGCAACAGCTTTCTGGTTAAGTGCATGCCAGATACATATTCTTTCAAAATTAGGATGGCCGCTTATTCTTGCAACATCTGTAATTTCGTCAACCACAACAGGGTCTACGATGAAAGAAGGAATTCCTGCTTCATCTCCTATAGATCTTGCTATAAGGCCGCCGAGATTTGAAGCGTGCTCGCCGATTGTGCTTGCTTTTAAATCTGCTACCAGACTGTCATTTACAGCATATGTGCCACCTTCGATAGGTTTTAAAAGTCCGCCTCTTCCTACTGCTGCATTTAAAGAATCAAGAGCTATATTGTTTTCTTTTAATGCAGTCAGAATTAAATTTTTTCTGAATTCAAACTGATCTGCTACCTTTGAATATTTTCCCAGTTCTTCATTTGTATGTCTTAATGTTGTTTCAAATATTGATTNNTCTCCTTTAAATGCTGAAACTAATACTGCTAATGCGATTGAATTTAATTTGGCCTTGTCCGAATCAGCTCGTGAAGTCAGTACTATAGGTGCTTTAGCTCCCAATATTACACCTGCGTTATCTGCCTTTGCAAGATATGTCAGTGCTTTATAGAAAACATTACCTGCATCTATATTGTGCATCAATAATATATCCGCATCTCCTGCCACTTCGCCCTTGATTCCTTTATGCTTAGCTGCTTCTTTTGATATTGCGTTATCAAGAGCATATGGTCCTTCAACTATGCATCCTGTTATTTTTCCTTCTTTCTGCATTTGAACGAGTTCCTGTGCATCCAGTGTTGCCGGCATTTTAGGGTCTACTTTTTCTTTAGCACATACTACTGCAACTTTTGGAACTTCCACTCCCAAAGCACGGCTCAGTCTTACCGCATTTTCTGTTATCCTTTTTTTGTCTTCTACAGTAGGTGCTATGCTCATTGCGACATCTGTAACAACAAATAATTTATGATAAGCATCTGCTCTAAAAACAGCAGCATGACTCAATATATTTCCTGTTCTGAGGCCTATTTCTTTATCAAGAACGGCTTTTAATATAATTGATGTATCGATCAACCCTTTCATAACTATGTCTGCTTTCTTGCTGCTCACAAGGGATACTGCTTTTCTGCAGGCTTCTTTTCCGTCTTTTTCATCAATTATTTCAATATTACTTATATCAAAATTGATTCCATTTGCAATTTCTACTATTCTTTCTTTGTCACCGACTAAGATAGGTGCACAAATTTTTTCATCAACAGCTGCCTTTACTGCCTTTAAAACATCCTCATCCTGGGCAACTGCTACCGCAACTTTCTTAGGACCTGATGCTTTTGCATAATCCTGTGCGTGTTTGATAATTTCCTCAAAATTTTTCACTTTCTCACCTCATTGATAATATTTAGCAATTTTCATGCCAAATTTAATATATAAAATAAAAAACCAAAACCTGATATTTCAGGTGTTAGTTTGATATTTACAAATTGTGGATTTTTATTGTTTTAATCTTGCAATATTTTGCACGCAATATTTTGCAAGGCGATAATTTTTGCAAAATATTGCACATCATGATATGCTGTATTTCTGCATTTTATAGTAAAGGGAGCGCAGAGATATTCCCAGAACCTTTGCAGTCTCGGTTTTATTTCTTTTCAGTCTTAGATATACATTTTTAATATAGTCTGATTCTGCTCTGTCTACTACGCTGCTTAATTTTGTCAAATCTTCTTCTCTTGTAACCACGCAGCTGTCATCCGTTGGTTTTTGACCGGC
>DMJQ01000149.1 GCA_003457065.1 Clostridiales bacterium | reverse complement strand
TGTACTCTATTTCAATGCCAGAGTATTCCCGATGTTTAGCCTTAAGTTCTTCTATCATTTTAAATGCACTCCTGCAGTGCGGACAGTTTTCCAAATAAAATGCTTTTACTTTTTTCATGTCATACCTCTTCAATTATGCGTTTATCTTAAGCAGTTCTTCTTTATGTTTTATTATTTCATCCATTCGGCCTTTATATTCTTCAAGGCTCTTAAAATTACGATGCGGTTCATGTCTTGAGTCATCTGTTTTTATTTTGCTTGAAGCTCCCAATCCGCACGCAAGTATTGATTCTAATTCCTCAATGATGACCATGTTGTATATGCTTTCTTTTCCGGGCAGCGTAAAACCTACATTTTCTGAATTTCCCTTTATATTTTTCTGCCTGTACATGTAGTAAGGCTTGTATCCGGCTATCTGACACTCCTGTTTTATGACTTCATGCATTTTTCGTATTAAGTCATAATCTTTGGAAAGTTCCGAACTTTCTCTTGTAAGCTCTGATTTTTTCTTGTAAGCCAATGCATGAACGGTTATGTTCTCCGGCCTNNGGCCTTTTCTTAACAATTTCCGAAATAGTGTTTTTAACGTCATTTTCATCTTCCCCGGGCAGCCCCAGTATTACGTCCATGTTTATACAGTTAAAGCCTGTCTTTCTTGCAAGTTCATATTTGTCAGAAATATCTTCCACCGTATGATTTCTGCCTATTCTTATCAGTGTCGCTTCATTCATTGTCTGGGGATTTATACTTATGCGGTTCACTCCGTTTTTCTTTAAACAGATTAACTTTTCCTCTGTCAGTGTGTCGGGTCTTCCCGCCTCGAATGTTACTTCCTTTATTTTTGACATATCATAATATTTTTTAATGGGCTTAAAAATCTCGTTAATCTGCTGCTCATTCAATACCGACGGCGTTCCTCCGCCCACATATACGGTATTGAGGTTCAGCCCCTTTTTCAGCGCCATTTTAATTGTCTCCTCGGTTTCATAAACAAGCGACTCAATGTACTCATTTACTTTATCTTCTTTGCAGTTTATGAATGATGTGAAGGAACAATAACTGCACTTTGACGGACAAAACGGTATTCCCACATACAGATTATAATTTTTACTATTTTGTTCAGACACATATTTTTCTTCAATACTTAATATGTCCCACAAAAGTTTTATTTTATCATCTGTTACCTCATAAGTGTCCCGTAAAATCGTGTTTACTTCCTCATCTGTCCTTCCGTGTTTTTTTGCTGTAATCAGTATTTTGACTACTCTGACTCCTGTCAGTATTCCGTAATCCGGAACCACATTATAATATTTCTTCAATACGCTGTGAATTGATTTGGCAACTACGGTTTTTTTCAGTTTTTTATCATTTTCCCTTTCCAGCAGAATTTCATCACTTGTGAATTCTGCCGTATGCAGCAATTTATCATTAAAATACAAACAGGCCTTGCCTGTGGCAATGCCCTCTTTTTCTTCCAGTATTGATACTAATCCCATTCCTTCGTTAAGTTTGAATTCATCTGCGCTCTTAATTTCGCAGCCTATATTTAAATCAAAAACTCTCAGGGCATTTCTTGATTCATATTCAAAGTTATGCCCTGAAAGGTAAAATGTCATCCCATTCATTTAATTTACGAAAGGATTGCCCAGTTTTTCTGATTTTATTGTGGAAGGAGAGTTGTGTCCGGGATAAATGACAATATTGTCGTCATATTTAAAAATCTTATCTTTAATTGATTTTATTATTTCATCAAACGATCCGCCAATAAAATCTGTTCTGCCGATTGATTTGTTAAAGAGTGTATCACCTGTCATCATAATGTTTCCGACCTCNNAATTTCAGATCACCGAGATTTATTTCGTCTCCGTCTTCTAATTCCACATCAGCCTTTACGGACACATCTTTACCCATTAAAGCTTTGGTAAGATTTTTACTGCCGTCACTTAAAAAATCCGCATCATCCTTGTGGATATATACCTTAGTGCCATATTTATCGACAAAGTCTTTAACGGCTCCAATATGGTCGCCGTGTGCATGCGTTAAAATAATTATTTTCGGAGTCAGTCCCAATTCACTTATCTTTTTATCTATGCGGCTGAATTCTGCTCCCGGGTCAATTATTGCCGCTTCCTTTGTGCTCTCTGAACCTACTATATAGCAGTTAGCACAGTATGAACCAACAGTCAATCCTTCAAATATCATTTAAACCTCCTAAAATATTTTCTTGCTGTCCAACAGTATTGTGACGGGACCGTCATTTACAAGTTCGACCTGCATATCAGCACCGAATTCGCCCGATTCGGTTATTATTTCTCTTTTTTTCATATTTTCAATAAAACTCTCATACATGGGAATTGCCTTGTCTGGTGCAGCCGCAGCGATAAAGCTGGGTCTCCTGCCCTTTCTCGCATCCCCTAACAGTGTAAACTGTGAAATAACCAGTATGCTTCCTTTTACATCAGTGAGACTTTTGTTCATTTTTCCGTTTTCATCTTCAAATATTCTTAAATTCGGAACCTTTTCACACATATATTCCAAATCTTTTTCATCATCTGTATCTTCCACACCAAGCAAAAGCATAATACCGTGGTTTATTCTGCCTATTATTTTATTATCAACCGATACGCTGGCATGCCGTACCCTTTGAACTACACCTCTCATGTTACCACCTGCCTGCCAAAAATGTTATTTTTTATTACGATATACTTCCAGCACACCGTCCAATCGTCTGATTCTTTTCATTAAATCTTCTATCTGTTTGGTTTCATTTATTTCAAAACCGATATCAACAATTGCAACTTTTTCCTTGTTAATCCTTAAATTAAGCGAAATCGCATTGAGCTTTGCATCGGCATACAGGTTTGTTATTTCCTGAAGAAGCCTCGGTCTGTCCAGTGCTTTAATCTGAAGCTCGCTTAAAAATGTGGCTTTCTTCTCTGTATCCCATTCAACTTCGATAAATCTCTGATCATCAGTATCGTTTAAGTCATGAATGTTGGTGCAGTCCGCCCTGTGAATGGAAACACCCCTGCCTCTTGTAATATATCCTACAATCGCATCTCCCGGAACAGGATTGCAACACTTTGAAAAGCGAATCTTCACATTATCTATACCTTTTATGATGACACCCGATGCATGTTTTTCAACTTTTGAAGGAACCTTGCCAAACAGTCCCGCATTTTTTTCAAGGCTCTCAATTTTTTCAAGTTCTATTTTGTCCTTGTTCTTTTCCAGATATATTAACTTAAGCCTGCTGACGATCTGGTTCTCTGTGATGCCTCCGTTCCCCACGGCCGCATACAAATTGTTTGCGGTATTCATGTTNNTTTGTCGGCAACAAATTTAACCCACTCATCCTTTAACAAATCCGCAACCTGAAATCCCTGTTTCTTGATTTCTCTTTCAACAAGTTCTTTTCCTTTTTCAACGTTAAAATCTTTATCTCTTTCCTTGAAAAATTTCCTTATTTTTGATTTAGCCTGACTTGATGCGGCAATCTTCAGCCAGTCGCTGCTTGGTCCCACACTTGACTGTGATGTTAATATTTCAACCTGATCACCGGTTTTAAGCTTTGTGTCCAGCGGCACTATTCTTCCGTTGATCTTTGCACCAACGCACTTGTTTCCTACGGCGCTGTGAACCCTGTATGCAAAATCAATTGGAGTTGAGCCCGTTGGCAGGTTAACCACTTCACCCTTTGGTGTAAATACAAACACCTCGTCCGAGTATAAATCTATTTTCAAAGATTC
>DMJQ01000079.1 GCA_003457065.1 Clostridiales bacterium | reverse complement strand
TTTAATTCCTCGAAATCTGCCCTTCCGTGAAATTCTACTATGTCCTCTGTCTGCTGTTCCATGTTGCTCAGCTTTTCTTTTATGAGTTTTCCTATATTACCTTTATGCTTTGTCCCGATAATTATGTCTACATCTGTTTCTTCATTTAATTTTTCGCCGTTAAGCTGTACACTGCATCCCACAGCCACAACCAATGCATTCGGATTGATGCGTTTCGCCTTATTTATGAACTGTCTTGATTTTCTTTCGCTTTCTTTGGTTACGGCACATGTGTTTATAATATAAATATCACTTTTATCACCCTGATGAAGCACCTCAAATCCTTCTCTTTCGAGAAGCTCTGTCATGGCCTCGGTCTCAAATTGATTGACCTTGCATCCAAGCGTTGTAAATGATACGGTATATTTATCTTTTCTGTTTATTTCCCGGTTGTTCATTTATTCTCCCAATGTTAGTTTGATCTTGAATTACTCTATAAATAATACCACAAATAATCATATCTTTCAAGCCGTCAGACCCAAAATGCATTCTCAATATGATTGATTTCTTTATTCTCAATTATAATTTCGATCACATCAAACTGGCAAGGCACGTCGTCAGATCCTCTTAGCATAAAATAATACCCTGCAGTCTTAATAATTCTCTTCTGCTTATCCAGGGTGACCGATTCTCTCGGGTAACCGTGGCTGGTATTTTTCCGGCCCTTAACTTCCACAAAATGAAGCTTGCCATTTTTTGACGCAATAATATCTATCTCTCCGAACCTGCTGATAAAATTTTCTTTTATTATTTCATAGCCTTTGTCAAGCAGATACTTCCTGGCAATCTTCTCATATTCAAAGCCCTTATTTTTATCATACATATAACTTCCTCTGACAGAAGCGGGACACGGTGACAATTATTTGAAGCCGCATACAAGTAACAGTTCCGCCGTTGTTCGCTTATCGTTTAAATATAGTACATAAGAGCGTCATTACCTTTGTTGTATTCATTGATTATATCCTCAAGCGTAATATTGTCTATTACTTCAAAGACCTTTTCATCTATTTTATTCCATATATTTTTTTTAATGCACAACTCTATTTTGTTATTGGCAATTTCATCTTCTTTAACAACGGACAAATCACCTTCAAGAGCTCTTAAAACATCTCCAACCTTTATTTCAGAAGTGTTGCCGTTAAGAAGATAACCGCCTTGTGAGCCCTTAACACTTTTAACTATGCCTGATTTTCTGAGAGCAGAAAAGACCTGTTCAAGATAGTTTTTTGATATGTTTTGTCTTTCCGCAATGCTTATTAAAGAAACATAGTCTCCTTTTGAATTAAGTGACAGGTCGATTATGGCGCGCAGCCCATATCTTCCTTTTGTCGATACTTTCATAACTTCACCTCACCTTATCTTTTCAGGGAATAAAATACCCATATAAATATTCCTGTTGCTTTTATCTATAAAATTCAACAGTACAACTCTTTCAAGTAAGTTAATTCATACCAACTTACTTTATATTCTACCAAGTTATAATACATTTGACAATAGCTTATTAAAAAATGCTGCTGCCAAAATTTTTCACATATACATAAATAGATATAAAGCTCAAAGCAATTGCAGAAGGCTGCTGATTGTGATGTAATCACAATTCAACAGCCCTTCGTTTTAACGACTTCCCTTGTCATAAGGTATTCCTTCCGCCTTAGGTGCCTGAGAGCTCTTCGAGAAAAATGCAAGCACCACCAATGTTGCAATATATGGAATCATTTTATAAACCTCGTTTGAAATCGGAAGACTTTTCAGTCCCGGTATTCCTGAATAAGCGGCTGCGAAAGTCTTCATAATGCCGAAGAAAAAAGCCGCCAGGAAAATTTTATTTGTCCTCCACTGGCCGAATATCAGTACCGCCAGTGCCAGAAAACCGTAGCCTGCCACTGTTGCGTTAAAATTTGTCGATGTGGGAACGACAAATACAAGTCCTCCGATACCCGCCAGGGCACCCGAAATCATGACTCCCGCATACCTTATCCTATAAACATTAATGCCCACTGAATCAGCGGCCTGAGGATATTCGCCGCATGCTCTTAGCCTTAATCCGAACCTGGTGTGATTTATTACAATTTCAGAAATAATAACTATTGCAAATCCTATGTATGTGGTTATGTAGCAGTTTTGAAACAATATTGGACCTATGACTGGAACAGCGCCCAAAAAAGGAACCTTGTCTATATGAAATGTGTCTAAGAACTGTACCTGCTGAATCCCCTGAACCATTCTTGCCACAAATATAGCGAATGCCGGAGCAAACATATTGAGGGCTGTACCGCTTATTGTCTGATCTGCTTTCAGATTTATTGATGCAAAAGCATGCAGCATGGAAAATACCATTCCCGTCAGTCCGGACACGATTACCGCCAGTATCAGCAAAAGCTGGCCGCTCATCACATCCTGAAATATGCTTAAAAATGATATGCCTGTAAAGGCACCCATAACCATTATTCCCTCCAGTGCTATGTTGACTATACCGCTTCTTTCCGAAAACATTCCTCCCAAAGCGACAATCATCAAAGGAATAGCAAAAAACATGGTCTGCTGTGCTACAAAGTATACTGTGTTCATCTGCTGTCTTCCTCCTTTGCCACGCGTTTATTGGCTTTTAATATGATGGTCTTAAACAGCAGCGCAAATGCACCGCAGTATATAATGGCAGCTATTATTATGTCTATAACTTCGGGTGCGAAAGAATAAAGCTGAATATTTACTCCGCCTACGGTTATATGAGCTATAAACAGCCCTGCAAACAAAATGCCTATGGGATTTGACATTCCCAAAAGAGCTACGGATATTCCGTTAAATCCCTGAGGTGCCAGCACATCTAAAACCTGCAGGTACTTTCCCGATCCGGCAAGATACAACAGCCCTCCGCCAAGTCCTGACAGAGCTCCCGCAATCACCATTGACAGAACAATATTTCTCTTGGAATTGATTCCCGCATACTTGCTGGCAGACGGGCTGTAGCCGCAGGCTTTTAATTCGTATCCGAAAGTGGTCTTGCTCAATATTATGTAAATTACAATTACGGCTAAAATCGCAATGAGAATGCCTATGTTCATGTTGTTAGTATCAAACAGCTTGTCAAGACCTGCCTTGGGAATAATCGCAGTCTGAGCAACCGGCAGGCTTTGATTTTTAATTTTGTCGTGAACATTCTTCACTATCAGCATGTTAACCAGGTACATACCTATATAATTCATCATGATTGAAGATATAACCTCATGAACATTTGAAAATGCCTTCAATATACCGGGCAGCAACGCCCACAAGGCACCTGCCAGCAGTGCTCCCAAAAGAGCAACCATCCAGTGGAGATGTCCCGGCAGAAATGTCCATTTAATTCCTATATAAATGGCCGCAAAAGCACCCATTGTAAACTGTCCGGAAGAACCTATGTTAAATAAGCCTGTCTTAAATGCGAAACCTACAGACAGCCCAGTTAAAATTATGGGAGTAGCATTGTATAAAACATCGCCGATGCCTTTTGCGCCGTCAGCGAAACCTCCCTGCAGTATTGCAATAAATCCCGGAACAGCTTCCCTTGCATTGCTTATTAATAAAATAATAAATCCGAAAAGGAGTCCTATTACAATCGCTATTACAGCAGAGATAAAACTTACGGCCCAGCTGCTGTTCATTATATTCAGTTTAAACCTGTGCTTCATAATTCACGCTCCTTTTTGTTCCGGACATGTAAAGTCCCAATTCCTGTACAGTGACTTCCTTGGGATTTAGCTCACCTACAATTCTTCCCTCATACATTACCAGTATTCGGTCACTTACATTCATCACTTCATCTAAATCCAGGGATACCAGCAAAACCGCTTTGCCGGAATCTCTTTGTCCGTTTATCTGCTTATGTATATATTCAATTGCTCCCACATCCAGGCCTCTCGTAGGCTGTACGGCTATAATTATTTCCGGGTTTCTGTCTATTTCTCTGGCAACAATCAATTTCTGCTGATTTCCGCCGGACATTCCCCTTACAATTGAATCCTCTCCCTGGCTGCTTCTTATGTCAAACTTCTCAATTAATTTTTTGGCATATTCTCTGACAGCATCGAATTTGATAAATCCCCTGCTTTGGAATTTCGGTTCGTAATATGTCTGCAGCACGGCATTATCTTTTAAGCTGTAATCAAGCACAAGCCCAAACTTCTGCCTGTCCTCAGGTATGTGTGCAAATCCCGCAACACATTTCTGGCGTATTGATTTTTTAGTAATATCATTGTTATTTAAAAATAATTTCCCCGATGATAAGGGCATCAAGCCCGTAATACCCTGCACCAGTTCCGACTGTCCGTTGCCGTCGATTCCCGCAATGCAGAGAATTTCACCTTTATTGACATTAAAGGAAACATCATGTACTTTACTTTTCCTGGAATTTTTGGCTTTTATGGTTAGATTCTGCACTTCGAGTACAGCTTCCTCAGACTTGTATTCTTTTTTATCTATGGCAAAGCTGATCTTTCTACCAACCATCATTTCAGACATTTCTTCTATTGTGGTTGTTTTCACATCAACGGTACCGATGTACTTTCCTTTTCGAAGGACGCTGCACCTGCCTGCCGCCGCCTTTATTTCATTTAATTTATGAGTGATAAAAACAATTGATTTTCCTTCTTCGGTCAGATGTTTCATGATTTTCATCAGCTCATCTATTTCCTGCTGGGTGAGAACTGCCGTAGGCTCGTCGAAAATTAATATATCGTTATCCCTGTACAGCATTTTGAGTATTTCAACCCTTTGCTGCATACCTACCGTAATATCAGATATGAGAGCTTCGGTGTCTATTTTCAGCTTGTAGCGTTCACTTAATTCTTTAACCTTTTTTCTTGCATCATCAATCTTAAGAAAGCCGTTCTTTGTTGTTTCCTTTCCAAGGACAATGCTTTCCAGCACGGTAAAGTTGTGAACCAGTTTAAAATGCTGATGAACCATCCCTATTCCCAGATCATTGGCATCATTAGGATTGTTTATGCTGACTTTCTTCCCGTTAATCAATATTTCGCCTTTTTCTGCCTGATAAAGTCCGAACAAGACACTCATAAGCGTGGATTTTCCGGCACCGTTTTCTCCCAGGAGAGCATGAATTTCACCTTTTTTTACTTTAAACGTAACATCATCAACTGCTTTAAAATCACCAAATTCTTTGGTTATATGATTCATCTCGATAACGTATTCCATATTTAACTCCTTGTGTCCGCAACATATCAAAGAAGTGCCCTATTTCATTGAATTGTATAGAATTAAGACACTTCTCACTTACTTATCGATTGAATAATTTTACAAAACCCTGTTATTCTATTACTTCTGTTACAACTTTTGGAGTTTCAAGTTCTTTTGGCCCGGAAACATCCTGATCGCCGAGCAGTTTTATTTCTTTGCTTATTATTTTTTTATAAACAGCATCGTAATCTTCCTGTGTGAAAGTTTTGAATTTAGATGTTTCCATAGGAAGCTGAACACCGTCTACAGTAGCATCCAGAGTAAGTATTTCTCCGCCCCTGAATTTATTGTCATAATATTCTGTTAAGGCATCATAAACCGATTTAGTCAAGTTCTTCATGGAAGAAGTAATGACGGTATCTGATTCGGATGCTTGGTCAACGTCAACGCCTATAACTTTTGTTCCTGCTGTTTCGGCAGCCTTCATGACTGAATTTCCAACAGCTCCGCCGCAGGCAAATATAACCTCTGTACCTTCATTGTACCATGCCGCTGCTTTTGCCATGTTTTCGGGTGTGGCATCAAAGTTCCCTACATATGTATATTTAACTTTGATTTCACCGTCAGCCAGCTTCAGTTCTTCAGCAGCATATTCCGCTCCCTGAACATATCCGTATCCGAAACGAACAACTGCCGGAACCGCCATACCGCCCATGAACCCGAGTTTTCTGTAGCCGTCTTTAACAGCCGCATATCCCGCCAGGAAACCTGCTTCCTGTTCTGCATAGAATATTGATAATGTGTTTTCCTTTACTACCGCCTTGTAATCTCCCGAATGCGGATTGCCGTCAAGAATTATGAAACTTACGTCAGGATATTTGTCTTGAGCGTTAAATACAGGAACTTCAAATAGGTACCCCGGGCATACAATTATTTTAGCACCGCCCTTAACAGCCAGGTCAATAGATGTCAGGTAAGCATCATCGGATTTTTCCGATGGTTTGTAGTATTTGTATGTCTTGACTGCCTCTTCGGCATAAGCTACGACACCTTCCCACGCGCCCTGATTAAATGATTTGTCGTCTATTGTTCCAACGTCTGTAATAAGAGCAATTTCATATGTACCGTCTTTCGGTGCCTCAGCTGCGGGAGTTTCTGCAGCCGGAGTTTCCGTCGGTGCATTTGCCGGAGTTTCTGCTTTATTGCCCTCTTGGTTATTTGTGCATGCCGAAAAAGAAAAAATCATCACAAATGCAAGCACAGCAACCGCTAACTTTCTCCATGATCTCATAATATTCCTTCCTCCAATTTTATTTTTTTATAAATAATTTATAAATTACGCTTTTCAGCGTCCTTTATCAGCTTTACGGCAGAACTTGTTCCGATTCTCGAACACCCTTCACCAATAAATGCCTCCATCTCTTCGAGAGTCCTTATACCTCCTGCCGCTTTTATCTTCACTGACGGCCCTATGTGCTTCCTGAACAATTTTACATCATCAATGGTTGCACCTGCTGTACCAAATCCCGTTGATGTCTTGATGTAATCAGCTCCGGCGTTTGTAACAGCATGACACATCTCTATTTTTTCATCTTCCGTCAAATAGCATGTTTCAATAATTACCTTCAATATTCTGCCGCATGCGGCTTTTTTTACCGCAACTATTTCTTCCTCGACTTTTTTGTACTGCTTATTTTTAACATCCGAAATGTTAATGACCATGTCTATTTCATTTGCACCGTCTCCCACGGCCTGCACGCATTCGGCTACCTTCGCTTCCGTTACTGAATATCCCAGAGGAAATCCTATAACTGTACAGATATTGATTTTGTCGCCGTACGTATCATGAATTCTTTTTATGTAACACGGCGGAATGCAAACAGAAGCAGTTTTGTATTCAACAGCCTCATCGCACAGTTTCTTTATATTTTCCCATGTAGCAAACGCTTTCAATTGGGTGTGATCAACATAATTTAAAAGTTCAAATTTATTCATAATTATTCTCCTGCCAGATTCTTTATGATTTTCTATATTTATCAGTTTAGCACAAAAAAATACATTCGTCAATTACAACTGTCCCATTAACGAATGAAAAAATATTGCGGTATGAACGGATTTTTTCTGCAATACGCAGCAGTCAGACACAACTTTCTGCAAGAGCTCCTTACCGTAAAAATCACGGCACATAGAAGTGCTCCGGACAATTGCAGGTTATAGCACAATTGTTCAAAAATTGCGTTATCATAATGAATGATGAGATATACAAAAAGAACAAATGTTATATGAATCCCATTTGTTCTTGTGTATTAAGTATCTTTTTAAGAAATGTCCTTCTGTGTATTTCTATAGGACCATATTCAAGCAGTGCCTGTACATGTTCCTTTGTGCCGTAGCCCTTGTTCTTGGCAAACTTATACTCCGGATAGATTTTATCCAGTTCTTCCATCTGCCTGTCCCTGGTTACTTTTGCGATAATCGATGCCGCAGCAATACCGTGGCATTTTGCATCACCCTTTATTATGTTAAGCTGCGGTATGTTTAAATTTATTTTTTCGGCATCTATTAAAAGATGATCGGGTACTACCTTGTTTCCGTTTTTATCCTTCAAATTTTCGACTGCCTGTACCATTGCAAGCTTCGCAGCATTTTTTACATNNTTCACCTATACCCACAGCTTCTGCCTTTTCCCTGATTATGTCAAATAACTTTTTTCTTTTTTTCGGAGTCAGCTTTTTTGAATCATCGACTCCGTCTATAAGTAAATTGCGGGGCATAATTATTGCGCAGGCTACCACGCTTCCTGCAAGGCAGCCTCTTCCAACTTCGTCAATGCACGCAATACGTTTATATCCATTATTCCAAAGGTCCTGTTCAATTTCCAGCATACAGCCCTCCTGTGCATCTTTGCTGACTCATTGCATGAATTACTATTCCGGCTTTTCCAGCGTTATATTGCCTAATTTTCCGCCTCTAAAATCATTTAACAGCAAATTTGCAACTCTAAGATAATCAATTTCCGTCTTATTCAGTATAAATCCCTTTTTAACCGCAATATTATCTAAAATATCAAGCGGCTTTTCTCCTTGTTCAATATTATACTTTTCTAAAATTGCTGCATCCTTATTCAGTTCTATCATTTTTTCAACGAATTTTAAGGCAATTTCTTCAAGGACCAGAACTTCATCTTTTATTGCTCCTGTAAACGCAAGATTCATGGCACTTTTCTCATCTTCGAACTTAGGCCACAAAATTCCGGGAGTATCAAGCAAATCAATATTGCCTGCCAGATGAATCCACTGCTTGCCTTTTGTGACGCCCGGCATATTGNNGCGAATTTATGAGTGTAGATTTTCCGACGTTTGGTATTCCCACAATCATGGCTTTGATTGTTTTGTTCAACAGTCCTCTTTTTTTGTATCTTTGGATTATTTCCTCAGACGCGCCTGCAATTGCGCTTTCCAGCTTTTTCAGTTCCCTGTTGTTTGTTGAATTGTAAAGTACCGCTGACCAGCCCTTGCTTTTATAATACTCTTCCCAGGCTTTGTTCAGATTCGGGTCTGCCAGATCATACTTATTAAGTACTATCAGTCTTTTTTTATCCCTGAACAGCTGATCAAAATCAGGATTCTTGCTTGCCATGGGAATCCTTGCGTCGATAACTTCGATAACTATGTTAACCAGCTTCAGATTTTCCTGCAGCAGGTCCTTGGTTTTTTTCATATGGCCCGGATACCAGTTTATATTCATGCTATACCTCTTTAAATTTTAAAATGAGTATGTCGTTGACGACGTGCCGNNTCTCAGGTAGAACAATTTAGCACGTCTTACTTTACCTTTTCTTGTTACTTCGATTTTATCAATCTTTGGTGAATGTACAGGGAATGTTCTTTCTACACCTACACCGTAAGAAATTTTTCTTACTGTGAATGTTTCTCTGTTGCTCTCGCCTTGTTTTTTTATAACAATACCTTCGAACACCTGAATTCTTTCTCTGTTACCTTCTTTAATCTTAACATGCACTTTTACTGTATCTCCAACGTTAAAAGGTGTTAATTCACTTTTTAGCTGTTCGTTTTCGAATGATTTTATTAAGTCCATCTGTATACCTCCCTTCGCCTAAGCGTTCCTGTGCTCATTAAAACACAGGTCTTAATGTACAACATTTATTTATATATTCTTGACAATCTGTTGTATTCTTCAATTAGATTATTGTCTTTAATCATATCCGGCCGTCTCTCCAAAATAATTTCAATCGCCTTGAAACGACGCCACTCTTCTATTTTTTTATGGTGACCGGACAGAAGTATTTCCGGCACATCCAGTCCTGAATAGCTTTCAGGCCTTGTATATTGAGGATATTCAAGCAGACTACCGCTGTGAGATTCCTCGACGGTTGATTCATCCGATCCCAAAACTCCCGGAATCAGCCTTCCAACCGCATCAACAATCATGAGAACCGGAAGCTCTCCGCTTGTCAATACATAATCTCCCATGGATATTTCCTCATCCACAAATCTGTCAATGATTCTTTGGTCTATACCTTCATAATGTCCTGCAATAAGTACAATATGCTCCTTTTCAGAAAGCTCTTTTGCTTTTTTTTGATTAAATAAATTTCCCTTTGGTGATAAATAAATAATATATGAATTATGCTTTTTTATAGCATCTAAAGCTTTAAACATGGGCTCAGGCTTTAAAAGCATTCCCGGGCCGCCTCCGTATGGATAATCATCAACTTTTTTATGCTTGTCTTCGGAATAATCCCTCAGATTCACATAGNNCCTGGTATAAACATCAATAAGCTCAGGAAACAATGTAACAACATCAAATCTCATTCCAGCAGTCCCTCGATAACATTTATAACCATTTTTTTGTTTTTTATGTCTACTTCCTTAACAACATCCTTGACAGCAGGTATTAAAAAGGTTTTATTCCCGTTGACTATTTCATAAACATCATTGGCACCTGTCTGATAGATAATATCTATTTTACCTAAATATTCTCCCAGAGTCGAATAAACTTCCATTCCTTCTAAATCGAATAAATAATATGAATCCTCGGGAAGTTCTCTAAGCTGGTCTTCCAATATGGAAACAAATGTGTCTCTGAAAGATTCAGCTGTGTCCATGTCATTGATGTCTTCAAGCATGATGTAAACCATGCCCTTCCTGTACCACACATCATTTATCCTGCGCTTAATGTCATCCTTTTCGGTATAAACATACTCAAGCTCATCGAATCTTTCCATATCATCGGTCAACGGCAGGCATTTCATGCAGCCTTTGACACCGTGAGTGTTTACTATTTTGCCAACTTTAATATATTCTT
>DMJQ01000107.1 GCA_003457065.1 Clostridiales bacterium | reverse complement strand
GTTTATTGTATGAGATACAATAAAGAGAGAGGCCGCGGCCTCTCTCAGTAGCACAGCCACTTTAAATGCGGTTAGGCTTTCAGAGTTTTTATTGAAATAACCCGATTACCTCGCATAGGGACGGGTTATTTTTTTTGTTGTATTGATGATTGCAATTATAATACAAAGTGACTTTTATTATATCCTCTTTATTTATTCGTACTTTTAAACCATGCATTATTTTAAACCTGATGTGACTCTCCTGAGGTACAAGACGCCCTAAAAACAGGGTAAAATATGTTATAATTTACTTGTGACGTCACAAATAATAATATATTGCCAAAGGAGGAAAATAAATAATGTTAAAACGAATCACAACCACATTTATGGCTATTATTTTATGCTTAATAGTTACTATCCCAGTTTCTGCAAATTCCCAGCAATATGACCAGACTCTTCCTATTTATCCTAATATGCAGGCAGCATTTGACGCAATGGGTGGCCTTGAGTTAAGCGCAGAAGGTACGATGGTTGATCAAAATTCAAGAATCAAGTCCGCAAGCACGTTAGGTTGTTTCGTGGTACGAAATGGAAGAACGGAAGATTGTGAAGTCTATCTGAAATGGGCGGGCGACACTATCTATAGTAGCTGGAGATTTACTAAAGGTACCGTAGATAACGGGAGTCTTATTGGCGCCAAAAAATTCGCAACACTTTCCCAGACAGTCAGAGACGTAGTGGGAGCGACAGTCGGTACCGTAAGGATTGCAAACATAAAAATCCCAACTAGCGAGGAGTATGCGCGCGTAAATCTTACCAATCTTCAAGGATATAGAATGATATATGGTGACTGGTTATCTGCTCTAATTGTTGGTAAGGCGGCGAAAATTAACTAATATGAATTATCATGAGCAAATTAAAATGTTTAAAAAGATGATTCCGATAGGTGTTAAGAATACATCCGAGTTAATTAACATAATGAAGACATGGGTCGATGTAAAAGAGATTTCATTAAGCGATATGTATGGCTACTCAATGCAATCTGTTATATTTAATGCCGAACATTGTATACTTAATGAGGATTTACAGTTGAGTCCTAATGATATGACATTTTATGCTTTTGAGGTAATTGAGAATAAAAAAAGCAATAAATATTATTGCGACAAACATCAAGTAGACAAATTTCTTTATGTTGTTTTTGAGGAACGCACCGGATACGTTTGGTCAAATAGTAATCTATTATTTGTCAAACTTGAACTAGAGCGAGGCGTATCACAGGACGAATATGACACTGAAGGTAATTTGTTTCGTTTGGTTATTTCTCATTTAGCTATTGCATATTGCGAAGAAAATAATATTCCTATGGTGGTCACAGAGCCAGAGCAATAATTTTATAAACACTTGAAGGAATTAGATTACTTGACTTTTTGCATACAAAACCGATAGCAAACTTTAAAGACGAACATCCAAACTTGTATTCTCGCGTGATAAACAAGGTATGTGAGTTTCAAAATTCGTTAGTTAAAAATACAACATAATTTAGACCACTCGAAAGAGTGGTCTTTTGCATCCATTCATCTTATTGCGACTATTGCTACAAACCATGTCATTTTTTTCTTTTGCCTTATCTAGATATCTTAAATTTTGTCTTAGTATGCCAAGGAACATATTGATACTATATGATATTTCCTTAAAGATATAATTTTAATATCAATTATTATTTTTTATTGAATATTATAATTTAAATAGGAAAAATCTGATAGTTATAGATGTGGGAACTTTTTTAAAAGAATACACCTTACTCTGTGGTTATTAAATATCAATACCATCATTTTACAAATTTATCTTGTGTTTTTGGGTATACTATTGTAAATAAATGTATGGGGTGATATAATATGAGAAAGAATAATAAAAAGAAGGAGGAGAATAACATGACTTTAAGCGAGCTTACAAAAAAAGAAAATGATATTTTCAATAAGTTTTTATTGGAAAATTCAGCAAAAATAAATGNNCTCTATTTCTAAAGATGATGAATGGCGAACGGAAACTTTCTGGGATGAAGAGGAGTAGAGTTTATGGAACAATGGGATGTATGGTATGCTTCATTTCCATACGAGGAAAATCCAAATATAAGGAAGATTAGACCTGTAATAATCCTCGATGTTAAAACTATGGAGTGTCTTTCGGTAAAGGTGACCTCAAAAAATATTAGAGAATCTGATGAATTTGATGTCGAGATTAAGCATTGGGACGAAGCGGGATTAAAAGCTCCTTCTGTAGCGAGAGTTTCTAAAACAATAAAAATATCTAAAGAAGCATTTAATAATAGAAAAGGTGTTTTGCATCTGGAAGATAGATTAAGTATTATGAATAAATTCAAAGAGTATATAAGTAAATCAAATTAAGACCAACTTACATAGGCTTAAATTTTTAAGGACTACTCTTGAGTAGTCCTTTCTTTGTTGTTCTGATTATTTGGATCTTCATCCCTACAATGCTGATTAATACAATCAGTTAGTTTATATTGTACGTTAGTAGCAGCACTCCGATGGGTGCTTTTGTTGCCTCCCCTACTTCATCCTGTATCCGCAATTACTACAAACCATTTCGATTTTATTAGTTAAAAACCTGTAGTTAAGCCCCACTTTTTCCTAACTGGAGTTAAATTGCTTGACCCACACTTTGGACACTTGGGCTTATTTGCTTCTTCTTTTNNAATTGAATTGGGTCGTTTTGCTTGAGTTCGATGGATTTGAGGATTGTATTTTTGTCCCAGTCTGTAGCTTCTGTTATAGTAAAAAAATCTTCTGGATTCATATGCGTTTTAACATAGCCTTGTTTGCATTGGGAACACACAGGTTTTTCTTCTGGTAAGTCTGTAAATGATAGAGCTGACCATTTATTACAATTTGGACAATATAAAGGCTCGTTTGATCTACCCACCTAAATCACTCCTTCTATATAATTAATATATCACAATAGATATAAAAAATCTATTATTGTTACCCAAACTAATAATACTAGATGTCACCATGGTGTTTAAAATTGATGATAAAGGATTTGGATTAGGTAGTCTAATTACCGAATTTGGAAATACATCCAAGATTATTCCTGAGGCGAAAAAAATTATAGAATCATTTAATTTAGAAAAATCTATTGATGATTGGGATTTGCTAGGAGAAGCTATAGGAACAACTGATAAACACATGCTTGCCTATCTTAAAACCACAAAAGCAGGAGAAGCAACAGTTGAAGGCTATAATTCATACATTAAAAGTCTTGGTAAGTCTTTTGATTTTACAGCACTTAAAGCGAAGGCACTAAATATAGCACTTAATGTAGGAGTTATGCTTGCTGTTACATTAGCTGTACAAGGTGCTATTGCGGCATTTGTNNCCAGCAAGAGAAGGTAAAGACACTTACAGATGAGTATAGTGCAATAAGTGAAGAAATAGAGACATTATTTCAAAAGGAACTGACAAGTCCTATGGATAATGCTCTTACAGAAAGTGAAACTGCGAGACTAGAGTATTTACGGAAATATCGCTCTGAACTCGAAGATACTCTTAGATTGGCCAAAGAGGACGAAATGCGTACAAGGTTCTTTGGTGGAACCTTGGATTCGGGTATTTCTGGTAAAATAAATAAAATCGTAAGCTCAAGTAATATAGAAGCTATTGCAAATCCTACTCAAGCCCTGTTAAATACAGATGATTATCAAGAAAATCTTTCGAGCACACTTGGTTACGCTATATCTGGAATAAAAGATGTGCAGGCTGAATATAAAAAGTTACAGCCTCAATATACAGAGTTGTTGGGTTACGAAAAAGATTTGAAGGAAGCTATTGCGTTAACCACCGATGAGGCCAATAAAAGGGATTTCGAGGCATTATTAGGGAATGTCCAGAATAAATTATCATTATATGAGACCGTAATAGAAGAGTTTAGAAAGACTGGTCTTATACCATTTGAAGATATTTCTCAAAGCGCCGAAGACGCAGGAGAAGCTCTCGAAAATGGCTTTGCAGATAAGGGCAAGTCTGCTTTTGAAACTCTAGAGTCATCTATGCAAAAATATATTACATCGTTTGCCGAAACCGAAAAGTCCGCAAACAAAGGTGATATAGAAAAGGCTCTTGAAGATATTTCGGAACAGGCAAAGAACGGTACTATTAGTTGGGAAGAATACGAAAAGGCATCAAAGCAAGCTGCGTTAGCCCTCAAAATTGGCGATGGAGACATGGCAGGTCAAATAAATGACCTCCAATCTTCTTTTGAACTATTAAACACAGCTCAAAAAGAATTTGCCAAAACAGGAGAACTTACAGCAGAAACATTCAGTTCAGTTTTAAAACTTGTTCCAGAAGCCGTTAATAGTATGGGTGACTATGGAAATGTTATTGATATGGTTAAGAGCAAAATTGCTGAACAAGAAGATATTGCTGTTCTTACCTATGGTAATATTGTTCTCGCAAACAACGAAGCAGTTGAAGCAATTATTAATAGCCATAGCAATCTCCCTACTGCATTATCTATATATTATGGAACCGATTTTGATAATTTTGTTAAAACATCTGATGGTAAGTATAAGGTAGAAGCAAAAACTATCTCTAAGCTTTCAGAGTTGTGGGCGAAATATGCTGGAATGTCTGCGGGAGCAATAGACAAGCAAATAGAAAACATGTCTCGTGCTGGTGTAAGTGGTATGTTATCCGCACAAAATGAAAGTATCCTTAAGGATATGATTCTATACAGAGACTTATTCGAATCTATTGAAAACTCCTTTAATGATTTTGCACCAGATTATACGAAGCCCAAAGCAAAATCATCGTCAAAGTCTGAAAAAGATGCTTGGCTTGAAGCGTACAAAAAAGAGTATGAAGAATTGCAGTTTTTGCGAGATACTAACCAAATCACTCAGCAGGAAAATTATGACCGACTTATAGCGCTTGATAAGAAGTATTTTGAGGGCAAAGAGAAATATATTAGTGAACACCGGAGAAATCTCGAAGAGCTCTACAAGTTACAGAAAACCCTATTCGAAGATTATGTCTCCGATGTAGAACACCAAATAAGTATTTTATCTAGACAGGGAAACTCTGAAGAAGATATAATTGCCGCCTATAAGTCATTACAAGAAGCAGTACATACTGAAGCTAATAAGTATAGGGAATTGGGATTAGAGGAAAATTCAGAACAAATACAAGCACTTCAGAAACAGTGGTTTGATTATGAAGATAATGTCCTTGAGCTTCAAAAAAGAATTTCCGAAAAAGCTATTGCTGTATTTGACGATAATGATAAAACTATAGAAGTACAAATCAGTTTGCTTGGCGAAGACGATATTAAGGAAAAGTTATATTTACTAGAAAAACAATTTGATAACCAACAGGGTAAATTGAAATTACTGAATGAGCAGATGAGAGATCTTACGCAACAATATATTTCAGGTAAGATTAATGCTTCGTATTTCCAATCTCAGCTGAAAGAGCTAAATAATGAAATTATGAGCAGCGTTCAACAAGCAAAGCAGTATCGAGATACATTAAATTCTTTAGAGTTAAGTAACCTGAAGAATCAAAAGGATGCAATTTTTGATATTGTAGATTTAACAAAACAACTTATACGTCAAGAAGTCAATGATAGAGTGAAGGCACTCGAAAAAGACATTGAATTGTATAATAAACAAAAAGATTTGTTAAGTGACCAAATAGACTATCTCAATGAGCAGTTAGATATTGAAAAAGAAATTGCCGACGAAAAGAAAAAATCTATAAATGAAGATCTAAAAGCGTATCAAGAACGGGTAAGATCCGCTAAAGAATTATTAAGCATTGAACAGGAACAAAGAAGCTACCAGCAGGGCTTAGACGAAAGGCAGTTAAGTGTATCTAAAATACAAGACCGTTTAATAGAAATTCAAAATGACGATTCTTTATCTGCAAGAGCAGAAAGAGCCAAACTTCAAGATGAACTTGCTAATAAACAATTAGAATTAGATAATTATATCTTTGATAATAATATTGAAAACCAACAGCGCGCCCTAGACAAAGAGCTTGAAAGATATGAGCGTTCGGCTGAAAAAGAGCTAGAACTTATAGATCGTAATTTGAAGGCATATGAAGATTCAGCCAAAAGGCGTATTGACCTTATCAATGAAGAAAGTAAAGAATATGACAGGTTATCAGAAAATGTCCGGAGCCAGATTGCCTCAGTGCAGGCTGAAATTGAGAATAGCGGGGAACTTACTAGATTGGCAATGGCGAGAATTGATCAAGACGGCGATAAACTATACCAAGATCTCATAAATTGGAATTATATTTATGGTACTGGTATTGATCAGGATATAGTTGGAGCATGGCAAAATTATCTTAACTTAGTTGATCGCGGTAATTCCACTACTCTAGAAACAACCGTCGAACTTATGGAAAGAATGGTTGAATTGAGCAAAGAGTTATCGTATTCCGCTGATTATGGTAGTTTTGGGGTTCGAGACTATTTTGAGAGTAGAGGTTCAAGTGTTGGATGGAATGACTCTACGAAAGAATTCTCTATCGACGGCACGTACTTTAGTTCTAAGGGTTATAGCAATATAGATGGAGCTCTATACACAACAATTGGTCAACTCAAAGAATTGGAAAAGATGTTATCTAAAGTTCCAAAAGCTGCAACAGGCGGTTATGTTCTTAAAGATGGCTTGGCACAAATTCATAAAGATGAAGTTATCGCTAGTGCCGGTACAACTAAAAAATTAGGTGCTATGATCGATTTAGTTATTGAGGGGCAAAATAAACTAATGTCATTAGATAATCTTGCTCTAAACAATCTTTCTTCTGTTACCCCAAAACCCACCCTTTTTGCGCCTGTTTATCAAATAGAAGTTCAGGGTATTGCAACAGACAAAGTTGTAGAGAATTTAAAAGACACTATGCTATCTATGAATCAATCTATGATAGCTGATTTTAATAAGCAAATGCGCTATTTAGGCGGTCGAACAACTATGAACCCGTATTAGGAGGTATGGTATGAATTTTGAATTTGACGGGATGACTTCACACACTTATGACTTAGCCATATCATACATAGGAGATAAAGGCATTTCATATATCAATGTCCTGCCAGACATAGAAATTGAAAAAGATATGTCTGGCAGGGGCCCCATACCTTTCTACTATGGCGTAAAGATGACTGATGTCCTTGAATTTCCTATGGAGGTTTATAATAAAAATGGTAGCAATTATAACTATCATGAAATCCTAGAAATACAAGAGTGGCTATTTAACAGAAAAAAGCCATGTTTTTTATCTATATATGACTCTGAGATGGGTGATGTAAATTATGAATGCTGGCTTAAAAACCCACAGTATGGAAAGCTCTCTAATGGTGCAATTGGTTGGAAATTTAATGTAGTGTGCACCTCTCCTTATGCTGTGACTGATTATGTTGTGAAAGTTTTTGACTGTACGGAAACCCAGAATACTATTATTGAATATTTTAACCTATCTAGCATGGAAGATTATTTATATCCAGAAATGAGTATAACCATGTATGGAAATGAGAATTTTTTAAGGATAGAGAATATGTCTGATAATAATAGAGTTTTTCAGTTAAATGATCTGGCAGAGGAAGAAAAAATATATGTTAATAATAGGTTAGGTTATTTAACCGCCCAAAGTGGTGATAAATTATTTTCCAAATTTAATTATAACTTTTTTCGGTTTACTGAAGGGTATAATAAAATTAGAATAACCGGTAGATGCAATATAATATTCAAAACAAGATTCTATAAAACAATTGGAGGGTATTAATAGTATGCATTTAAGCTTTGATATTTATAACCGCATAGAATTACCTACCCTTATATTATGTGAAATAGGAAAAGAAAGATTATGCTCTCTTTTTGCAATCAATATATCTATGAATTTGAACTATACAAATGTATCAGAATTAAGGTTTAAAGTTCCACATACTATTGACGGAGAACCATATAGATATTACGACGAGGTAAAAGAATTAAGATTAATTTACATCAAGGATATTGGATATTTCCAAATATATGATATTCAAGAGGTATCTGATGGAATAGTGACATACAAAGAGTGTGTGGCCTATTCCGCAGAATCTATGTTGCAAAGCAAGCGTATAACAAATCTCGAAGGAACCTATAAATGATATGATTTACTAAAACCGGAAGAAAGCCTTCTAGGTTTGCTATTGACGATTGCTCCCGATTGGAGAGTCGGGCATATAGATGGCAGTGTATTAAATCGAACAAGAACATTAAATATTTCAGAAAAAGACGTATATTCAATGTTAGTTGATGATTTTTATACATCATATTCATGCATATTTGTTTTTGATTTTGATAAATATGAAATTAATATTTACGACGCAGAAAAAGAATATGAAGATACCGAGATATTTATTTCTTATTATAATCTTTTAAAAAAGGCAACTGTTTCTGTACAAACTAGCGATATTATTACAGCATTAAGAGTTTATGGTGCAGACGGGGTTGATATTTCCGGAATAAATCCATCTGGTACAAATGTTATCTATAATGTAAGTTATTTTAAGGATAGGATGTCTAGTGGACTTCAAGATGCTTTAAATGCTTATAGCAATAAAATTAATAGCTTGAAGGATTCCTATTCATCTTTACTTATTCAGTACAAGAACAAGAATAGTGAATTATCAAATCTGAAATCAAATGCTCCGTCATATGTCGTGGATTTTGAATATGGCAATGATGGGACAGCAAAGGTTATTCCTGCACTAAACAATCAGAGCGGTCTTTCAGAGCTTGAAGCATTAGTTAAAGCATTAGAAGGGGTTAAAGCAGTAAGAATCTCTCAAGGCAATATCTCTTACTCTGATATTAACTCAATATTGATTACAGTCAAAAATATGATTTCTTCGAAGAAAATCAGTATATCAAATACTGAAAGTACATTAAGTTCTTTGGAAAGTCAAATTAAAAATATTAACACTCAGTTAAAAATAGAAAATAATTTTACTGGAAATGAGTGGAATGAACTTAATGGGTATTTTAGATATAATACTTTAAAAGAGGATTCTTATGTAATTACTGATATCATGACACAAGATGAAAAGCAACAAGTGCGGCAAGAGCTGTACGATTACGGTAATTTAGTACTAAGCAAATCCTGTATACCTAAATACAATATAGATATTTCTGCTGTAAATTTCTTGGCGTTATATGAGTATAAAAAATTTCATACTGAATTCAAATTAGGCTCTACTTTTACGCTCGAGATAAAAGAGGGTTTTTTTATTAAGCCTATTCTCCTGGGTGTAAGTATTGATTTTAGTAATCTTTCAAATTTTACTTTAAGATATGGTAACAAATCAAAACTTGAAAATACATTTGACTTTAGTGCATACAAATCTAGTGTTAATACAACAACTTCCCTATCCTTTGATCTAGTTAAAATTCAGGCAATGGCAAATCAAAAAGATGATGTTACTAAATTTATCAATGGATCTTTAGATTTAGCTAAAAACAATATAATTTCTGGCTCTGGAAGAGTAGATATCAATTTTAACGAAAATGGTCTTAGAATTAAGGAGTATGATTATTCTACAGGCCTGCTTAAACCACAAGAGTTATGGGTAACGGGTAAGCAAATTGTATTTTCGAACGATAATTTTACAACAGCATCTATGGCACTAGGCGAAATCAATGCGCCTGGGAGCATCGGAGGAAAAGTTTATGGTGTTGTGGCAGATGCCATCGTTGGACGGTTAATTGCGGGAAACAATTTGCATATTGAAAATACAAATAATAGTTTTATACTCGACGAGACTGGCGCGACACTTAATAATGCTAATTTCACTATAACTAAAGGAACTACTAAGATTTTATTAGACCCTAGTGTCGGATTTGAAATTACTAGAGGAACTGAGAAGCAGATGGGCTTAGATTCAAGCGGAAATGCCTATTTTAAGGGTGCGATCACAGGTGGAAGTATTAACATTAATAATCAGTTCTTAGTAAGTTCCAGCGGCGATATTACTATAAAGCGTGGAAGTATTAATATCAATAACGGCCAATTTAGCGTAGATAGCGCTGGGTATGTTGTTTGTAACGATATACATATTAGAAATTCCAGCAGTTTAAATCTTGGAAGCGGAAATACATATGCAAGAATAAATTCCAACGGATATTTAGAAGCAAGAGGTGCGAATATTCGCGGAGATATATATGCGGAAAACGGCTATTTCAACGGTGAACTCGGATCGAGTGTTGTTTACACCGGAAGACTTTCAGCAAATCAAATCACAACTGGCTCTTTAAGTGCTATCGAAATTGATGGTTGTAGTATATACGGAGGAACCATAAGAGGAGCATATGTTGTTTTAGACACGCTTAATGTTGACTATAGTATTGAAACTGAAACAATATATATTAACAGTAGTGCCTATTTTTACGGAAGTAGGCCACGATGGGATGACGAAGGATTAGCTACGCTAGAGGATATAGGATATTTAGAGAGACAGCTTGATAGTTTAGAAAGTAGAGTTAGAGCTCTGGAAAGAGGATAATAAATACATATTCCTTTATATTTATGGTATAATATCCAAAATATGATAAGGAGTGAACGATATGTCTGGTCTTAATATTAAAAGTTTTGCTTTTGGTCTTATAGTGGCTACTATAGGACTCACCACTGTGTTTGCGTCAACTGGGATTAAATCAGCAACATTTAATGAGAACAAAGTTATATTTAACGGAAAAGAGTTAGATATCAGATCGACCCAAATGATAAGTGTAATAAAAGATGGCGAGTCAAATGTAAATAACTATATGCCAGTAAGAACAATTTTAGAGCAAATGGGATATACCGTAGAATGGGATGGTGTTAATAAGGCAGTGATTATAACAGGCCAGCGAGAAAATGAATCAGTGACTAATACACATACAAGTTCTTCATATGATAATAATGAAAAAATCAGGTTATATTCTGATATGAATTTGCCCAGTGTTAAAATGACAGTAAAGAACTCTGAGTTGACTGGAGTAAAGTACAATGAAGAGGAATATTATTCAGTAAAGGAATTATCGGAAGCGCTAACAGGTCTAATTAGGCTAAATAATAAAGACNNGAGAGTGGAATTCCACTCTCTTTTTGTTTGACTATTAACCAAATCATAGAATTACTTTTATAATAGAGGTGTTAAAAATAGAAATTAAGATTGACAAGCAAAAACTTATAAACTTTTACAACATCCTGCATTCCATAGAAACCAAAGGGGATTCTACAGACAAGGTGTGCTATATAAAGCAGGAAATTTTACAAACTATCAGCGCTAGTGATGACTTAGGCGAACTTAGTACGAGGAGCAATACTAACAAAAACTGATGTAAGGAGCATCAAGATGGTTATGGCTAGGACGTAAGTTATAGAGACAGCCAACACCTTGCTTTCTTGATATATTAAGGCGGTTGACTTTTCTTTCTCCTATGTTATTATAAAAATAAAACTAGGAGTGTGTGTTATGCTCGATAAAGAAAATGACAACGGTGTTATTTTTTCAGACGGAAAACCAATCGGTGAAATATCATCAAGAAAAATATCAGAATATAGCCGCAAAGTGAATAGCAATTCATCTATTTCTCGGAGTCAAGAAATCGTTAATATGTCAATTCTTAATAAATCGCAAACTGAACATAAAAAGGAGGAATAAGCAATATTAGATTTTACTGAGCTTGTTGAAGAAATACCAAATATTTTACAATATTTTATACCTGGATTCATTTTTTTAAAAATATTTGCCTTCTTTACATCAAAAAAGTATGAAGATGCTGGTGTGCTTTCTATTTGGAGTATTGTTATAAGCTATGTAATTATGATAGCAGCTAATATAACAGCATTATACCATGAGTTTTCTGGTTGGACTTTAACTGCATTTCATATTGTTTTAGCAGTAATTACAGCCCTCTGTGTTAGCAAGTTATACGAGAGTAAGCTTTTTAACAAGTTTGTGTCTAAAGTAAATTATAAATCTCTCCACACTCAAATATGGAGAGATATTATTGACTATGACCTTGGAACTCACGTTAATGTTTATCTAAAAGATAAAGACGTTGTATATACCGGAAGCATAATTGAGCATGAAGAGAACGGAAATGATTCTTGGATTGCACTATCTAATTATATAAGAACTAATCCTGTTTCTAAAGAAATATGCTATGACTCTACAGCTTATGACTTAAAAACTATTGCTGTAGTCTCTTTAAGAGACATAGATAGTATTGAACTGTTTTATGATGATGATACGAAGTTATTCGAGTGTTCGGGAAAACAGAGAATAAAAGAAGTTACTGCTGAAGTTAAATCAAAAATAAACATAGACAGTTAGATCCATTCAAATGAATGGCTCATGATGTAGGTGTCAAACGAAAACACATATAAGCACACAATACGAAAGGCGGTATATTAAAATTTGTTAAAATATAAAAACGATATATATATTGGTGGCAATATCCTTGTCGGCAATACATTAATTATTACTAAAGAAGATATTGATGAGCAAATGACATATACCTCTAACTTCGACATGGAACCGGCAAAAGAAGAAACAATAACTACCAATACTAATTTGGACTATATTTATATGGTTTAAAAATAACCAATAAACTAAATGTACAGCCCCTTCCTAATTATTATAAATATAATTATAGTCTTCTTTAAGTTATGATTATCTTATAGAGGTATAGAAGCCGTTATCTGGCTTCTTTTTTTTATATTGAATCTGGAGGTACTATAGACAATGTTTTAGCAAAGAAAGAACAATTAACAAATTCATATAGCCTACTTAACGCTGTCGAGGCAAAAATCAATTCAATAAAAAGGCAGATAACCAAATTAGTACGACTGAAAGGAGACGATAATGGCGAGTATTTCTCATAGTTTATATCATTTGCAAACCATAGGAATTATTGGCGGCAGTCAAGAGTATTTTGTTCTCAACTTATTTAAGTCTGATGATTCGGGAAATAAAACCGATACTCCTTTGGATCTATCGAATGTAAATGATATAAAATGGCTCTTCGCACCCAAAACTGCTAGGTCTAGCAAAAATTATGCGATGATAGTAAAAAAACTTTCTGATGATAACAACGATGTTATTGTCTTGCGAGATAATAATGGTGTTTTAAGTAACCAAGTACAAGTAATCCTTCGTGCTTCTGATACCGAAACTTTATCTGGTGGTTTTAAACATCAGATTATTATCGAAGACGGAGATGGTTCAGAGTTTGTACCATTCGTAGGAATTATTATAATTGAACCGAGAATACAGATTGGATAGGTGGTAAGCCTTGGGCATTTCAATACAAGCTAGTAACAAAATATTAAATTTTATACTAGGTAGGGAAAGCGCAAATATCCCTACCTCTTTTTATTGTGGTATATCTACAACTCCAGCAGGATTTAACGGAGAGTCATTAACAGAGCCGGTTGACCCTGCATACAAAAGAGTTGAAATAAAGAACGATAAAGAAAGTTTTTCATATGCGGCAGATAAAATGGTATCAATTATAAAAGAGTATGTGTTCGATGACACATCCCAAAGCTGGGGAATGTGTGTGGCTTTTGGTCTTTATGATGCGATTGAGGACGGTAACCGAANNTGTAGCGATTGCCATACCTCCTAATGCAAATCAATTTAGCTTTGATATTTTAGGCGGGAGTACAACCTTAATGTCTATGACGACATCTATTGCAAATAAGATTATTAACTATATACTAGGCCTAGCCCCTAACCTTATCCCACCTGAACGATTTTATTTGGGTGTATCTACCACACCCATAAGCGTTGAAGGAATCGGAATGACTGAACCTCAATCTAGCGAATATGAAAGACTCGAAATTCCCAATGATAAAAATTCTTTTACTATATCAACTGATAACAGATTGACATTTGCTAAGGAATTTAGATTTCCTACCTCTGCGACAAATTGGGGAGAGATTAAATATTTCTTTATTTCAGATGCAAAAATAGGAGGCGAAATTTGGTGGGCGGGTAAGTTAGTAAATACTAGAAACGTCAGTGCATCCACTACCCTAACCGTCAAACCTGATGGCTTCGTGTGGACAATAAGTCAGACTGAGGATTTATTTGCTGCAAATAATGCAAGTGTTCAAAAAACCAACAAAGTATTTTGGGGGTAATAATACATGGATAGAAAATGCCTTAGTAAAAACTATGCAAACATAAATGATATAGATATTTACATAAGAGACAATGTTCATCAATATGAGGCATTTATATATGGATTGCAGCAAGATCTAAACTTATCAGCAGATATCACAATGAAATTAACAGCAATGCTTGAAATAAAACAGTTATTTAGACTAGTTTCTGATAAAATATCAATGAATTTTTCTGCTGAGTCCCTAACTACGGAAATTCTTTCTTTTATAAGGTCTAGTATTGATATGCGTTTTCAGTCAATTATAGATGCTCAAATACAAAAATCTATCTTAACTAGTATTAAAATGGATTTGAATTCAATTATTAATATTACGGTTTTATCTATTTTAAGGGCGAAGGAACTTACTCACGGATTTATAATAGGAACCCTAGAGACAGACAGAACGTTGTACGATATTAAGGAATTGTATTTGAACGATATTTCCGAGATGACCCTTAGTGAATTATGTATTCGAGAGGATAAAAAATACGGACTTTCCGTTTATGTAAAGGAGTAATTAGATGGCAACACCTACTCCCTTTTTAGGGCTTTATACTATAGATCTTGAAACAGAAGGAAGTACAAAAAAAGTTGGAGCTTATCTTAACGAACAAAGTTCAACTTCAAACAGTAATGTCATTAAAATTGACAATGCGATTAAACAAATTGTAACACAAGGTGTTTCTTCAACTTTTATTGTTACCGGCAACGGAATTAATAAAGAGTTTTTGCTAGTACATAATAAAAGTTCAATGTCTCCCTTGGTTTCTGTTTTCAGGAAGGAGAACAATATTATGATAGTACCAGAGGTGGAAATAGTAGATGAAAATAGTGTAAAAGTTAAATTCTTATTCCCACCTGATGTAAATGAAAAATACAATGTTTCAATAGGTTAGGAGGCACTATGGCTATAAATATTCCTGCGAATGTACAAATAGAAGGACAAATTAGCAGTAATTATGCTATTGAGTCTCTAAATACAAAGATATATCAAGACGTCGGCTCTGAAAACCATATTATAATTGATGTTAAAGGAATTAAAAATAGTGAAGATAATCAAGATATAATATCAACTTATGATCAGATAATAAGTCTACCAATTAACATCAAAAAAAATACCGACTCTGATAAAAACTTAGAAGAAAACTTAATATTCGAGATACAGAATCTTGGCAATCCCATATCCTGCTTTTATTATGAAGACTTAAGTAATAATGTACCTGCTAACGCTACAGGCGTATTAAAACACGAAGATATTTTTACTATTACATACAACGGAGATATCTGTATTATAGAAGGGCATAAGCCAACTAAAATGGCTGCTAAAACCATAATAGATGGATTTATGAATAATACATCGGCAGAAATCATGTCACTTGATGAGAGTGTAACGAACTTAAAGCAAAATAAAGCTAATAGGAACGAGATTGTAATATCTGTTAACGAGGTAGAACAGATTAATAACAATGTGTCTCTTAAGGCCGTAAATATTCCTATAGATAATATTGGTGGAAGTATAGAATCAGAGAATGTTGAAGATGCATTATCGGAAATCGCTTCACAACTCACCTCACATCAATCCTTTGATTTTGATAATCTAATTCCCATGCAGTCGGCCATAAGAAACACAGAAATCATAAAAGAAAATAATACCACCACAATTACTGAGACAATAGTACATAAAGGTACGCTAATAAAAATTGCAGACAGAATTACTATACGCGACGGAAGCAACGTTATTGTTGAAACTACGAAATTTTACGGCGACGACGGTGAAACTATTATAAAACAAACTAGTATTATGACCACAATAAATCCAGATAAATCTATTACAGAGGAGGTAGTTTAAATGAGTATTAAAGACGTGGTAATGTTAAACAGTGATATAAGTACTCCTCTTGATTTAGCTCCTATAGCCGATGCAAACGGTGATAAATATTATCCGGTTTTTCAAGAGGACTACACTTTAAGAAGTGATGAACTTGGTCTACCAGAAGAGGATAAGCCTGTATTGTTAAATAGTGCGCTTGTTAATAATGCATTATTGTTTCAAAATAGCGTTTCCTTTAGTACCAAAAGAAATTATGCTTTTTCTCATGATAGTTTTTTTGTTATCTATGCCGGTGCGGGGACTCCGGTTAGTATACATAAATATTCTTTAATAAATTTTGAATTAGTGGCGCATATAAATTTAACTACCACATCTATAAATTGTCAAAACTTATTACTGTACAATGGCAAGCTCTATGTTTTTAGTTATGATAAAACTATAGGATATATAGTCAATGCTGATAATTTAAGTACCGAAAAAGAATTCACCATAAATTTAAATACAGGGGAAAATGTTAGCGGCGCATACATTACAAGTAAAGGTATATACATAGTAACACAAAATCGACTTTTGCGTTTTAATTTCGAAATGGAAATAGAAAACGAGAGATCAATTAGCGGAATATCTACCAATGGCATTGCAGTTTATGAGAATTATGTAATTGCAGCCTCTGGTTCTTACATAGAGATACTAGATCCAATAAATTTTGAAAGAATTCGTAATCGATATCTTACTACCAGTGCGAAGATTGAATCATTTTGTGATAAGTATTTTGTTGCAACTAGTACTACCCATATATATATCTTTCCATCTTCCGGATGGGATTTAGGTAATGTAGGATTCGTATACTCGGAGACTACATCGGTAAGGTACGCTGGTGGCTACATTAGAAATGATGGATTTTTTATTGCAAGATATAACGCTAACTACTTAATAGGGTTGCGCGACAAAAATAATAGATTCATGACAGTAGCTGGTACAATTCAAGGTAGTGTAAGAATTCCAAATGATATTCCAAATGATGATAACGACTGGTCAAAAATAATTGTCGAAGAGGATAGCGGTACTAGGAGAGTTTTTAGGATTAATGGAACCACAATTGCACCTTCAGAAGAAGATAATTTTCGATATTCCCCATTCTATATTGACGATAAGTATATATATTACTTGTCTAGTAATTATAATATAATTTTTAGAGATAAAAGGAAATTTATTGTTAACGGGTATCAAAAGGAGGAAGCAGAATTATGATTTATGTGTTTGAAGATAAGAGAATACTTTATAAGGCAAATCTTCTAAGACCAGAAGATGATGGGAAATATATCGCAGTGGAGAAGCTTCCAGAGGTTGAACTTGAAGAAAATCAATATGCTATATATTATGCGGATTTAGAAAAAGGCGAGGTTGTTTTTGATATATATGAACATGAGCCATTACCCGAACCCGAACCTGGAACTAAACCTGAACCTCCAGCCGAATCCTCTTCAACAATCTTAAATAATATATCCGAACAACTTAAAGCCTTATCGGAAAAATATGAAAATGAGCAGAATGGCACTCAAGAAATGATTTTAACCTTAGGCTCTGCCATAGCGGATTTATATGAAGAAATAGCACTAAACAATGATAAGAGTTAAGGATATTATTTTAAGCTTAATATTTAGAAAGGCAGGAAATGAAATGTTAGATTTATATGTAGCTTTAATAATTGCAGGTAAGAGGACAGCAGATGATAAGCCTAACGGCTCAGGAGGAACGATATTAGAAAGATATAGGCAGCCGGCTATAGAAACACTGGCTATTCTCGGCCTTGATATGCACGGCAACCCGATAGATTAATCTACTNNGTTATCAAAAATAGACTTAGGAAATGTACAGGACGCAAATTATTCTTACTTAGACGATTATGATATAATGCATTTTGTTAATGCAAAGGAAGATGTACCGAAAGAGAAAAGAATCAAATTAAACTTTGTCGATATACGTTCTTACGGGCTCAGGGAGTTATATGGATTTCCATTACTTGATGAGATTAAGGGCACATTAACAGTTAAGAAAGATGAGAACCATATTTATTCAAAAGAAAAACTTGAGGTTCCTGAAGAAATTAAAGAAATATTTGAGCTTTCCTTCGCTGCGAAATACAATAAGTAATTGAACGCTATAGCGATAAATATATAACCTCGTGCCCACCGAATGGTGGGCATTTTTAATTTAGGAAGGTTGATTAACATTAAAATTGAAAGAAAATTCAACTTAAAAGGCAGTCCCATAGATTTAAGGGATTGGCAATTTGGAAAAATTGTAAGAAGTGCTGTTTCTACCCCATCGAGCTATAACATTCAAAAATATTGTGGGCCAGTGCGCGATCAGCTTACTTCAGGATTTTGCCATAGTTTTGCTGGTGCGGAAGTAAAAAACATACAAGAAGCGCTGGAAACCGGAGGAGTATATGACATGTCGCCCCTAGCCCTTGCAAAAGAAGTCAAAAAAATAGACTCATTTCATGGCGATGAAGGTTCAGATTTGTTAAGTGTGTGCAAGGCGCTTCAAAAGGCAGGTACTTGTAAGGAAGTTTTTTATCCCTTTGAAAACTACAAGATTGGTAGTTTAAATTTCCCTGAAAACTACAGTGGTACAAAAAACCCCTATTTTTATAGGGTTTTAAATTATGCTAGAGTCGCAACGGTTCCTGAAATGAAACAAGCGATAGTGATGAACAAGCCCGTTATATTTGCGGTTAATGTAGCACAAAGTATATACGACACCAAAGAATATGTAAAACTTCCTTATGGGCAAGGTAATATGATAATAGGTTTTCATGCCATGGTAATTGTAGGCTACGATGACAATAAAGTTTATGATGGGCAAAAAGGTCATTTTCTTATTAAGAATTCATGGGGTACAGATTGGGGTATGGATGGGTACGCTTGGTTTCCATATAGTTACTTTACATCTACATACAGCGTTATGAAACCGAACGATGGAAGATTTTTCTTAGATGAAGCATGGACTTTCGTAGATGTTAAAAACGATAACTTAAAGGTAAAAGTTATTGAAATGCAGGTTGGTAATAATACCATTACTATTGATGGTGTATCAAAACAGCTTGACCAACCACCTACAATTAATACTCAAACAGGGCGCGCTTTGGTACCCATAAGGGCGATTTCAGAAGCAATGGGCTGTGACGTTACATGGAGTGAAAAAAGTAAAAAGATAACTATCTTTCAAGAAATTTAATTAATTAAAAAACTCATCACTATATACAGTAGAAAATATCTCAACACTATTGTATATAGTGATGTTTGTATGCACTTAAGTCCACAATCTCGGGATGAATAATTTTAAATTTGCATAAATAACAACCCCATTGCAAACAATACTCAAAAAGCAATGGAGGAAGAATTATGGCAAGAAAAGCAGCGATCTCATTCGGCATGGTCCACATTCCGGTCAAATACGAAAATGCTACACAAGATAATGATATAAGATTTAATATGCTACACAAAAAATGCGGGCAGCGGCTCAAAAACAATAAAAGCTGTCCAGCGTGCGGAATAGACGAAGTAGCTCCCGAGGATATCGTAAAGGGCTATGAGTACGAAAAAGACAAGTTTGTCATAATTGAGGATACAGAGTTTGAGGATATAAAAAGCGAGAAGGACAAAACTATTAAAATAGAAGAGTTTGTTTATATCTCTGAAATAGACCCGATATTTTATAATAAGTCTTACTATTTGTATCCAGACGGAAGTGACGATGCGTTTGCCCTACTTAAAGCTGCGGTGGAAGAAGAGGGTAAAGTTGCTATTGCCAAGACTGTGTTGGGCACCAAAGAAACCACTATCGGTATAAGAGCACAATCTAATGCATTAATACTGCAAACAATGTTTATGCTCGATGAAATAAGACCGCCTCAGCAAGCTCCTAAGGGCAAGATTAATCCTCAAGAACTAGAAATGGCTATTTTGTTGATAAGAAATATGACTAAAAAGTTTGACCCAAGTAAGTACAAAAATGAATACCAGCAAAAACTTAAGGCCCTTATAACTGATAAAATACAGGGAGACCAAACCATTACACAATCTACTGCCGGCGAATTTAACGCTTTAAACTTAGCTGATGCATTACAAGCCAGCTTACAAGGGTATGCAGACCAGAGAGTTAAGGAACCGGCTAAAAAGCCAGGACGCCGAAAGAAGACTGAGGCATAATGGGAGATATATTTGATAACAGAGGCGTAAAGCCGATGCTTATTGGGGTCAGCAAATCCGAAGCGTTTGATTCAGATGACTATATTTTCGAAGTCAAATTTGATGGAATTAGAGCTTTGGCTTATCTAGATAAAGACAATGCTGACATCCGAAATAAGCGCAATAAAAAAGTAGACATAATATATCCAGAATTAGGTAAGATTAATTTGCAGGCCAAAGAAAGGTGTATTATTGACGGCGAAGTTGTAATCTTAGTTAATGGAAATCCGGATTTCGAAAAAATCCAACGTCGTAGTTTAATGACAAATGCCTTTAGAATTCAGTTGGCGGCTAAACAATATCCGGTATCATTCGTAGCATACGACATCGTCTACTATAGGAATAAAGAAATAAACCACCTGCCCCTAATGGAGCGAAAAAAAATATTAGAAGATGTTTTAATACCTAATGATAGTATAGCAATATCTAAATATATATCAGGTATTGGGAAACCACTATTTGATTTAACAGTCGAAAATAACCTTGAAGGAATCGTAGCAAAATTAAAAGATAGTAAATATATTTATGGCAAAGAGACAAACTCGTGGATTAAAATTAAAAATTTACAAGATGCCGAGTTTTATATTTGCGGTTACGACAAGACAGATACACCAAAAACAAGCCTTACATTAGGTGAGTTTGTAGACGGCCGTTACAACTTTATAGGGCATGTTGACCTATATAAGTCCAATAACGCATATAAGATAGTATCTGCCACGCAAGCGGTCAACAAAAACAAATACTATATTAACTTTCCAGATTTTAATGATAGAGACACGATCTGGATCGTACCAGACAAAATGTGCACGGTCAAATTTATGAATCGCACCAAAAATGGCGGCTTTAGGCAACCAGGATTTAAAAGCTTATATTACAAAGATGCTTAACGGCATCTTTTTTATTTCCCGTAGCGGAGAAAGGAGCAAACCTATGAAAATATTTATCGATGCCGGCCACGGAGGAAAAGACCCAGGAGCTGTAGGAAATGGCCTACACGAAAAAGATATAGCTTTAGCAGTATCGTTAAAGCTTAAAATCTTACTCGAAAAATATGGCATAGAGACTAGGCTTTCACGCTCTGCCGATACATACCTTACCATCAGCGAACGCTATCAGCTTGCCAACGCTTGGAACGCCGATTACTTCATCTCTATCCACTGCAACGCAGGAGGTGGTGCAGGAGCCGAAACGCTGTATTATAAGGCAGACAGCAAGGCATATGCCCAAACGCTACAGAGTGCATTTATTAATGCTATGGGGCTACGCAATAGAGGCGTTAAATATCGTGATGATTTAGGCGTTATCAAATGGACTAATATGCCAGCAGCACTTATTGAGCTTGCTTTTATCGATACTGTAGCAGATGCAGTAATCTTAAAAAGTAAACAGGACGAAATTGCCCATGCAATAGCTAAGGGCTTTTTAAATTTATTGGGGATTGACATCAAAACAAACTTAGAGGAGTCTGAGGAGATGAGCATAAGGTATAACAATATCGATGAGTTGCCTTTGTGNNAAGGCCTAGAACTATCAGAAGATATGTTGAGAATACTCGTTATAAATGACAGGGCTGGTATTTACAAATAGTTATATTAAAAACTGATAACCCCACCTAATACAAACCTTTAGGTGGGGTATTTATATGAATGAAAGGATTGATAGAAATAAGCGGAATGTTTGAAAATTATCCAGATGTCTTGAACGTTACTGATATTCAAAAGATGTTGGGAATCGGGAAAAATACAGCATACAGGCTCATCAAAGAAAATAAGATTCAGAACATAAAAATCGGTAAAACTTATAAAATCCCAAAATATTGTGTGATTGAATTCCTTGCAAATAAAGATTGTACAAACCCTGTATAAAGCTCCCCTACTATGCTACAATAAAATTGCTAATGGTAGGCTGCTTGTCAAAATAAAGGAGGAAAATCATGACAGGTAGTTTGCAAGTAAAGAAGAACTATTATTATATTGTTCTTAATATAAAAGATAATAATGGAAATACAAGGCAAAAATGGATCTCCACCCGATTACCTGAAAAAAACAATAAACGTAAAGCCGAGTTGCTGCTACGTGACACTATAAAAGAATACGAGAGTAAGTACACTACTTTCACAAAAAATATAGAATTTAGTGATTTTATGTTGGAGTGGTTAGAAATCATTAAGCCACAGGTGAAACCAAACACATATGCTGCGTATTCTACAATAGTCAAAAATAAGGTAGTACCCTATTTTAAAAGTAAAAAGATTTCACTTCAAGATTTACAGCCTATGCATATTCAAAAGTTCTATAGTAAAAAATCAGCAGAAGGTCTTTCAGGAAATACTATAAAACATTACCATGCCAATATTCACAAAGCACTTGAGTATGCTCTTAAGCAAAATTGGATACCTTACAACCCTGCTAGTAGAGTTGAGTTACCAAAAATAAAAATTTTTGATGGTAATTTTTATGATGAAGATCAGATTAAAAACTTAATTAATCTAGCAAAAGGTACTACGATTGAAATACCTATACTGTTGGCTTCTGTATATGGATTACGGAGATCGGAAATCCTTGCTTTAAAATGGGATGTAGTTGATTTTAAGAATCATACAATTACAATAAAACGAACCTTAGTCCCTAACAAGGGCGGTATTATTTTTGATGACTCTACGAAGAATTCTAGTAGCAGAAGAAGCTTAAAAATGTTACCTCAAGTAGAAGAGCGATTACTTCAACACAGAGAGACTCAAGTAGCAAATATGTTATTTTTTGATAGTGGCTATCAAGATAATAATTTCATATGCACTATGCCCGATGGTAACGTTATCAAGCCTGATTATGTAAGTAGAACATTCAAGAAATTATTGAATAAAAATAATATGCCTATTATTCGATTTCATGATCTGCGTCATAGCAGTGCTAGTCTTTTGTTGGCAAATGGTTTTGGACTCAAAGAAGTTAGCAATTGGCTTGGTCACTCTTCAATCACTACGACAAATAGATATGCTCACCTAATAGCTAAAACAACAGAAAACATGTCTCGTTCTGTCGAGCAGTCTTTATTCTAATTTCATTAGAACAATCATTAGAACAAAGCATTTATATAAAAAAGAAAATCGCCTGCCAAACCGTAAAAATGGCTCAGTAAGCGACTTTCAACCTTACTGCGGGTAACAGGAGTCGAACCTGCACGCCAAAAGACACAAGAACCTAAATCTTGCGCGTCTGCCAGTTCCGCCATACCCGCTTATTTTAAATACGCAGTAAATTATATTATATACGTACATATAAGTCAATATAAATATGACTAATTGAAATTTACTGTGTTTGTTTATCTTAAAATGACGATAATATAAGTAGAAGGCTTTTTAAGGGTAATGCCTTGCCCTATAGTAATTTTTAAGGGGGTGAATATAAATGGTTAATATTAATAAATCTGGCAATACATATTCTAATTTAATTCATAATAAGGCTTCTGATTTATATTCAGACAGAGAAAAAAGCTTTGAAGAAAAGAGAAAAGAGCTTTCAGAAAAGGATCATAAAAATATATATTTAGAAAATATGGATAAATATATGAAAAGCAAAGAGGCGGAAGAGGCTCTTTCTAAAGAAATAAAGGCTTCAAAAAGAAAGAATATTGAAACCATGATAAAGACATTCCAAATGCTTCCGCTTAGAAATTATACACAAGATAGCTGGAAAAGAGCCATGACTGATGTTGAAAGAGCTGTCTCTATTTATAAATCAAAAAACGCCACTCATTCTCAGCTTAATAAGGCATTGGGCCATTTAATAACGGCCATGTCAAAGCTTAAGCCGGCCCAAAAAGAAGAGGCAAAAGGAAACCCTGCCGACAGTATGAAAGCGATGCATGAAATGAATAAGGATTTATTTGAGAAGAATACTTTAAAAAATAATGTTGAGGTACCAATCCCTGCCCCTTCTCTTCCTGATGATACTGCTCCGCCCGTTATAGACGATATTTCTGGAAATATCTTTTAAAAAATGACTAGACAAGCACATTGTATATAATTTCGATTTAGTGTATAATTTAATTATACTATCTTTTAAATATATTATTAGGAGAGCAGCATGAAATCAGAGCTTAATGATTTTAAATATCTAAAAAGCATCGCTATAATGGGTGGTACCTTTGACCCTATCCACTATGGTCATTTAACAATTGCTGAAGCCGTAAGGCAGGAATATGACGTTGAAAAAGTCATATTTATTCCTACTGGCACCCCGCCCCATAAAAATGCGCTTGGTATTTCCGAAAAAAAACATAGGTATTTAATGACCGTGCTTGCTACTTTATCTAATGAAAATTTTGAGGTTTCAAGCATAGAGCTTGACAATGAGGACTGTAGTTACAGCGTAGATACCATTACCGAAATTAAAAGCAAATGCTATGAAAACACCCCTATTTACTTTATAATAGGTGCAGATGCAATTTTTAATATATTTTCATGGAAGGAGCCTGAAAGGCTTCTGTTGCTATGTGAATTTGTCGTTGTAGCAAGACCTAATTATGATACGGAAAAGCTGAAAAGCTTTATAGACAAATTAAATACTGATTATGACGCAAGGGTTTCATATCTGGAAATCCCCTTAAACCATATATCTTCTTCCGATATACGAAACAGAGTTAAAAATAAAAAATCCATAAAATATCTTGTTCCTGAAAACGTTGAGGACTATATTTATAAATACAGTCTCTACAGTGAACCTTTGCAAATAAGCGCTATTGATTTTTCCCTTGTAAACAGCTACCTTAAGGATAATCTTTCAAAAAGCAGGTATAATCATACCATTGGTGTTTCCCAGATGGCTTTGATACTTGCAAAGAATTATTGTGTAGATGAGGACAAGGCTTATACTGCCGGTCTTCTCCATGATATAGCAAAGGAAATACCATTAGATGAAAAAATCCGCCTTTGCAAGGAATTTGGCATAGAAATCGATAAAGTGATGAAAAATCAGCCGGAGCTTCTCCACAGCTTCATAAGTGCCGCCCTTGCAACCTCTCTTTTCGGCATACAGGATGAGGATATTTTAAACGCAATTAAATATCATACGACGGGGCGATCCAGAATGTCCGATTTGGAAAAGATCATATTTCTTGCAGACGTTGCAGAGCCTAACAGAAAAGCCGAAAACGGCCTTACCGAAATACGTGATGCTTCCCTTAAGGACCTTAATTATTCTCTTGTACTTGCCCTTAGNNCACCCGCTAAGCACTGAAGCATTAAACTATTATGAAAAATGCTTGTTAAGAAATAATAATTACTCCATATAATTTAGGAAGGTGTTTTTTTGAACAGTAAAACGAATATATTTAAATCTTTGGAAGCCGCATATAAAGCAATAGACGATAAGTTTGGAAAAGATATCTCCGTTCTTGATATATCGGAAATTTCCTCTATGGGAAACTATTTTATTATTACCACCGGTTCAAATCCGAATCAGCTTAGGGCAATTGCAGATAATGTACAGGAAGAGCTTTTTAAGCTTGGTTTTAAATTAAATCATTCCGAAGGCTATAATGGTTCCAGCTGGGTTCTTCTTGATTTTGGTGATATTATTGTCCATATATTCGACAAGGAAAACAGAGAATTTTATAACCTTGACCGGGTATGGGGCGACGCGGGAAAAGTTCATCTGGATATTTAATCCTATTTACAGTGAAATTTTAAATTTCACTGTATTTTTTTAAGCTTTTATATTTTGTTTATGCTAAAAGAACTTGAAAACTTATACGAGTATAAGCTTGCAAATAGTTTTTAAGAAAACGTCTCCTTATAGTTAACAAGTAAGTTTTGAAGCTTATTAACCATAAAAGCAATTTTATACAAAATGAACCGCTTATTATGAAAGTTAATGCATTATGTAATTGATTAATGAATTGATTGCAGATATAATTATATTTATAGCCAATGGGCTTTAAAATTTAGGTAACTACATAAAAAAACAGGAGGTTAGGTATGCTTACAGATAAGATAAAGTCTCTCGTTGATAAATACGAGGAGGAAATGATAAGCTTTAGAAGGGAGCTCCATGAAAACCCCGAAATAAGTATGGAAGAAGTAAGAANNCAACTGACAAAGCTTGGCATAGAGCATAAATGCATTGAACCTGCGGGAGTAATTGCGGAAATAAAAGGCGGAAAGCCGGGTAAAACCGTTGCTCTTCGCGCCGATATGGACGCCCTTACTATGGACGAGCTTAAAACCGTTTCTTATAAATCAAAGGTTCCAGGGAAAATGCATGGCTGCGGTCATGATGCCCATACGGCCATGCTTTTATGTGCCGCAAAGGTTCTGAACGAAGTAAAAGACGAGCTCTCCGGAAACGTAAGGCTTCTTTTCCAGCCTGCTGAAGAAACTGCTGCAGGCGCTCTTTTATTAATTGAAAACGGCTGCATGGAAAACGTTTCAAACGTATTCGGTATGCATGTAAACAGCAGCCTTCCCACCGGTAAAGTGGCAATTTCTGCAGGTCCTGCCTATGCTTCTGCTGATATAATGAAAATTACCTTTACAGGAAAGGGCGGCCACGGTGCTCAGCCCCACACCTGCATAGACGCCGTAGTAATGGCTTCCGCTTTCGTTAGCGAAGTTCAAACCATTGTGTCAAGAGAAGTCCCTCCTGACGCTCCTGCCGTTGTCACCATCGGAAAGTTTACGGCAGGGACAAGATTTAACATTATAGCTGAAACAGCAGTTCTTGAAGGAACTGTAAGGTGCTTTAATGTTGAACTTAGAAATAAAATTGAAGCTTCCATAAGAAACTATGCTGACTGCATCGCTAAAATGCACGGCGGAAAAGTAGAAATTGAATATGTTTACGGAACGCTTCCTGTAATCAATGAAGAAAAAAGTGCAAAGCTTGCGGAAAAAATCGTAAAGGAAACTTTCGGCGAAGAAGCCTATCAGCCTACAAAACCAACCACCGGCGGAGAAGATTTCAGCTATTTTCTTGAAAAAGCCAATGGTGCTTACGCTTCCTTAGGAACTTCCAATAAGGAAAAAGGCTCTGATAATTCTCACCATAACGGCCATTTTGACGTAGATGAGGACGGGCTTAAAATTGGTGCTGCAATGCACTGTTTATATGCCGCCGCTTACTTAGGCCAAGATGAATTCTAAAAAATGACTAACAGAGCCGTTTACATATATATATATATATATGGTAATGGGTTTATTTATATAAACCCTAATCCGGTATTCTCTAAGTTCACAATCGGCCCTTGAAGCATGGCTGCCTTATTCTCTAAATTCATATCTTTTGCAAATAAACAAAAGGGACTGTTAAAAACAGTCCCTTTTCGGCGTTAAAGCTCGTTATTTCTGATTTTCGTCAACCCATTCTTTTGCTTCCTCTACGGCACGCTGAGAAGGAATTGATATATTAGTTTCTGGCGTTTTCTTTTTTGCGTCAAGAATCGCTAAAGTCTCAAATTCAGGAATCACAGATTTATGTCTCTTTTTATCCTTCATAAGATCACCTGTCATCTTGATCAACATATGCCATTCGTCCATAAAGAGTAAGGCAGTAGATACCCGCTATTCCGACGATTGCATATAAGGCTCTGCTTATAATGCTGCTCATTCCGCCGAACAGTCTTGCTATAAGGTCAAACTGAAAAAAACCTACAAGACCCCAATTTATTGCACCAATAATAATTATGGTCAAAAATATAGCTTCAATTGATCTCATTCTCATCTCTTAACCCTCCTTTTGGCTAGATGAAAGCCTTAAAATAACGTAATAAGGCATGTATAAAGATATTAATACCTTTTATTCATATACAAATTAAATTTATATATAAATACATCTTTATTATCTGCATGCTGCTATTAATTATTAAACCAAAAAGTAGTTAAAAGATTATAATTTTGCATTGCCTAAGATAAACTGGAAAATCAGGTAAAAATTATAATTGGCATTAAAGCTTATTTTTATTCATAATTAAATTTGCAAGCTGTTTTGTTGCAATACTGTGTGCCATTAAGGACATTAAGGAAAGAAAAAATGTAACTGTTTCCTGATCCTCCTGGGAAGAAACATTGCTTTTGGCAGTTTCGGCAATATCTTCAAAGACCTTAGGAAGGTTTTCAGCCCAATCATTTATGGCTCTTTGATAATATCTGTAAAATTCATTATAGATAACACTCATATCTATAATATCGTCATCAAAAGTCTCTGTATCTTTTAATATAGGCTTAAAAAGCCTGCCTATTTCATCAAGAGAATAGATATCCTTAAAGCTATCTATTATGGTTAGAAGTATTAGATGCTTCTTCGTATAATAGCGTTTTTCTAAAGGAGGCGGAATAAGGCCCACTCTGATATAGTTTTGTATCATGGTCTTTGTAAAGTTCAGCCCATGCCTTTCAAAAAAACGAACTACCTGAGATATGGTCATCTCATCATTATAGCTTTCAATATTGGCAAGTATATTGACTATACTGATACTAGAGCTTAAACCGAGAACCTTTTCCTTATCAAATCCTTCTGATATACCATCCATAACGCACCTCGATTAATACACTTTATAAGTCTGCATACAATAGAATACTACTCTACACTATTATATTATATGCTCTTCATCTTTGTCAATAACCTGTATGGCCAAAGCCGCCCGCGCCTCTTTCGGTTTCGTCAAGAGCATCCGTTTCCGTAAAGTTCACAACCTCAACCTTATTTATGACCATCTGTGCTATTCTCTCGCCTCTTTTTACAATAAAGTCTTCTTTGCCGAAATTAATCAGGATAACATTAATTTCTCCTCTATAATCGGAATCTATGGTTCCCGGCGCGTTTACCATGCTTATGCCGTATTTAAGAGCCAGTCCGCTTCTCGGCCTTATTTGAGCCTCATACCCTTCGGGTATGGATATTTTTATCCCTGTAGGAACTAATTTGATATCTCCTGGCTTTATTAAGGTATCCTCAGTTACATTGGCGTATAAATCCATTCCAGCAGCGCCCTTTGTCATATAAGAAGGAAGCTTAAGGTCTTTAGCATTATCCATACGGGTAATCAGAAACTTATTTTGCATTTTGAATCATCTCCTGAAAATCAAGGCCATCTACGTTTCCTACTGCACATATGCTCATCTGGTCAAAATCAAATGTCTTTTCTGTTAATTCATAAAGGTCTGCAATGGAAACCTTATCTATTTTTTCTATTACCTCTTCGGGGGTCAAAACCTTATTCAGCATAAGCTGCCCTCTGCCGATGGCGTTCATTCTGCTGGTGGTGCTTTCAAGGCTTAAAACGTAATTACTTTTAAGCTGCTCTTTGGTTTTTGCCAAATCCTCTTCTGTTATTTTATTCGTATTCAGTTTTTTTATTTCATTTATAATTTTATCTATAAGCTCCGGAGCCTGATTCTTATTAAGGCCTGCATAGATAGATAAAAGCCCGCCGTCTGCAAAGCTTGAATTAAAAGAATAAACCGAATATGCAAGGCCGCTTTCCTCTCTTACCGCCTGAAAAAGCCTAGAACTCATTCCCCCGCCGAAGATAGTGTTTAATACAGCCATTTTATAGGAATCTNNAAGGGGTGTAGGCAGTTTTAAATTTCTTCTTTTGATAAGGGTTCTTTCTTCCGTAATCCTTAAAAATATCACTTAATTTTTCAAGAATTTTATCCCTGTCAAAGTTTCCGGCAACTGCAAGAACCGTATTTTCAGGATAATAATTCCTGTTAAAATAATTGACAAATATATCGTGGTTAAATGTTGATATACTTTCCTTTGTTCCCAAAACAGGAAATCCCAAGGAATCGTCACGCCAAACACATTGATGAATCAAATCATGGGCCAAATCCTCCGGGGTATCTTCATACATATTGATTTCTTCCATGATAACGTTTCGTTCTTTATTGATTTCATCATTATCAAATTTAGAATTTAAAAACATATCTGTAAGCACGTCGATAGCTACATCAAAATGGGTATCCAGTACCCTTGCATAATAGCAGGTATATTCCTTTGAAGTAAAAGCGTTAAGCTGTCCTCCTACGGCGTCCATTTTATCCGCTATATCTCTTGCGCTCAATTTCTCGGTACCTTTAAAGAGCATATGTTCAATAAAATGAGAGATTCCGTTAACCTTAGCACTTTCATTTCTTGAACCGTTTTTTACCCATATGCCAAAACAGACGGAACGGACAGAAGGTATTTTTTCAAAAACGATCTGAAGATTATTTTCTAATTTTATATTTTCTATCATAAAAATTTCCTTTCAAAATTATCTTTTTCTAGTGTGTATATTGAAATAGATATATAAAAATGGAAGTTCGAATATTTTTAATGAAGAAATTGCTTTTTAAATAAAATATACGAGTGTCTAACGTTTCAAAACACACTTTGAGTTTAGTATACTCCAATAAAGTTAAATTAAACTATTTTAAATCTACTTTTATAGATGGAGAAATACGGCGAAAAAAGTATTTTTATAAATTTTTGAAAGCTTATAGTAAATTTAAGGTCAAACAATAACTAAACTATGTATTCATGCAGACTCAAAAATCTATTTTGAAAGAGCCCTAATAAATCGTATTTTATAAAATTGCTTTGGTTTGATTTTATATACTGAAAACTTTATTATTTATTGCTGTATATGTTTCCTGCGAAAATTCGTATTTTGAGCCTTTATAGATAGGTTCTGTTACTTCACTATAAAAATTTACTATAATCATATTTTTACTATAATCCTTAATATTTAATAAGGGCAGCAGACAATGCCTGCTGCCCTATAAATTATTTTAAAGCTTATTGGGGAAGAGCTGCCTTCCTTGAAAGGTTGATGCGGCCCTGATCGTCAATTTCAATACATTTAACCTGTATTATATCGCCCACGTTAACAATATCTTCTACCTTGTTTACTCTTTCCTTAGCAAGCTGGGAAATATGAACAAGCCCTTCTTTTTCAGGTGCGATTTCAACAAATGCCCCGAAATTGAGTATTCTTGTTACTTTTCCTGTGTAAATCTTTCCTGGCTCTGGATCCATAACAATTGCATTTATGATATCCATGGCACGTCTTACGCTTTCCATAGTCTGGGCGGCTATGAATATTCTTCCGTCGTCTTCTGTATCAATCTTCGTTACGCCGGATTCTTCGATAATACGCTTAATCGTCTTTCCTCTGGAACCGATTACTTCAGCCATCTTTTCAGTATCGATTGTAAGCATGCCAATCTTCGGAGCGTACTCGGAAATTTCTGTTCTAGGCTTATCTATGCATACGTTCATGATTTCATCTAAGATGAAAAATCTTGATTTCTCGGTATCTTCCAATGCAAGCTTGATGATTTCTTCTGTAAGACCGTCAATTTTTATATCCATCTGGATTGCTGTAATTCCCTTTTTCGTTCCTGCAACTTTAAAGTCCATATCACCGAAAAAGTCCTCAATGCCTTGAATATCTGTTAAAAGCGTGAATTCCCCTTCATCTCCTGTAACTAAGCCTACGGAAATACCTGCTACAGCGCTTTTAATGGGAACGCCGGCAGCCATAAGAGAAAGGGAGGAACCGCATACGCTTCCTTGGCTTGTGGAGCCGTTGGAGCTTAAAACCTCAGAAACAAGCCTTATGGCATAAGGAAACTCTTCTTCCGAAGGAATTACAGGAAGAAGGGCTCTTTCCGCTAAAGCACCGTGGCCGATTTCTCTTCTTCCGGGACCTCTTGAAGGCCTTGTTTCACCTACGGAATAGCTTGGGAAATTATAATGATGCATATAGCGCTTCATATCTTCTGCTTCGTCAAGGCCGTCTAAATGCTGAACCTCGCCCATGGAGCCGAGGGTTGTTATAGTTAAAACCTGAGTTTGTCCTCTACTGAAAAGCGCAGAGCCGTGAACCCTGGGAACTATGTCTACTTCCGCAGATAAATGCCTGATTTCATCAAGCTTTCTTCCATCTGGACGCTTATGCTCTTTTAAAATCATTCTTCTTACGGTTTCTTTTTCAAATTTATAGATTGCTTCCCCTATGATGGCAGTAAGCTCTTTCTGTTCTTCTTCACTTACTTCTGAAAGAAGCTTTTCATTAACCTCATCTTTAAGAAGAGCAAGTCTTTCTTCTCTTTCCTGCTTCATATCGGTAAATACGGCTTCTTCCATACGCTTATCAGTGATAATATCTCTAACCTTATCATATACCTCTGAAGGAACGCTCTTATCTTCGTAGGAATGCTTTGCTTTTCCGATTTCTTTCACTATTTCTTCAATAAACTCAACTATTTTTTTATTTGCTTCATGGCCGAACATGATAGCTTTAAGCATTTCTTCGTTGGAAACCTCATCGGCTCCTGCTTCTATCATCATAACCTTATGCTTCGTCGAAGCTACAGTTAAAGAAAGCCTGCTTTTTTCTCTCTCAGCGGCACATGGGTTTAATACGTATTGTCCGTCTACCAAGCCTACATTTACAGAGCCTGTAGGTCCCATAAAAGGAATATCAGATATGGATAAAGCTAAAGAAGAGCCTATCATAGCAGCAACTTCAGGGCTGCAATCTTGATCAACGCTTAAAACAGTGGCAACTACAGAAACATCATTTCTGTAATCCTTTGGAAAAAGCGGTCTAATAGGTCTGTCAATAAGCCTTGATGTAAGAATTGCCTTTTCTGTAGGTCTTCCTTCTCTTTTTATAAATCCGCCGGGAATTTTGCCAACGGCATAAAGCTTTTCTTCATAGTCTATTGAAAGAGGGAAAAAGTCAATTCCGTCTCTCGGTTTTTCGGAAGCCGTTACGGCAACGAGAACTGTGGTGTCACCGTATCTTACGATAGCTGCGCCATTTGCAAGCTCTGCAACTCTGCCGATTTCAACGCTGAAATTACGTCCGCCCAAATCCATTGAATAAGTTTTATACATATAATCCTCCTTTGGGGTATGCAGTCACTTTTAAACAAAATACAGCCTCAATCAATTCATATAAAAAAGTTGAAGCCCTATTCTGTTTAAAATGCTGCGAACCCTTTCTTTAATGTATATATTATTAACAAAAAGGCGTCCTTTTATAGGGCGCCTTTATTAATTGCATTATTTTCTCAATCCAAGGGCTGCAATAAGCTCACGATACTTCACTACATCGTTTTTCTTAATATAATCTAATAAGCCCTTTCTGCGACCAACCATCTTCAAAAGCCCTCTTCTTGAATGGTGATCTTCCTTATGCACCTTCAAATGCTCTGTTAAGTGGTTGATTCTTTCTGTTAATAATGCTACCTGAACTTCAGAAGAACCTGTGTCTAATTCGTTTCTTCCGAATTCTTTAATAATATCTTTTTTGTCTTTCATGACATCCTCCTAATATTCTTAACACCAGATGCCAAGAAAAGGTTGGAGATTCCATATCTGGGCATTGGCTTACTTTACAAGTTTATCACAGTATTTTTAATAACGCAACTATTAATTTATGGCCTCTTGCAGTAATTTAGAAAACCACAGGAGATCTGATATTTGTATTATTTGAACATTTTTCTATAAGTATATTATCATATAAATATAGAAAATCTTAATCATGCAGTTTTATAGTTAATAAAGCTAGAAGTTTGTTTGTTAACTATAAAGAGATGCTTACTTGGTATAAATTCTTTCAGTGCTTCGTTTTCTTAANNAGATTGCAACAATAGAAATTATCACAAGAACGGCAGAAAGAATCTGGCTTACTGCAAGACCTGTTCCAAAGAATATCAGCTGGTCTGTTCTCAGGCCTTCAATGAAAAACCGCCCAATGCCATATCCAACGAAATACATTAAAAATACTTCTCCCTCAAATCTTTTATGTTTTTTCAGGATATTGAGCATGATAAAAACGCCTAAATTCCAAATTGACTCATAAAGAAATGTAGGGTGCACCTGTATATACTGGATGCCCTCAAAGTTTATAATTTTTTCAAACACACTTTGGGGAATATACATATCTCCCGAAACCTTGTATCTTAATGCAAAAAGAGAATCTGTAAATGTACCGTAAGCTTCTTTGTTAAGGAAATTTCCCCATCGGCCAATGGCCTGTCCGATAATAAGGGCCGGGGCCGCCGTATCGGCAATTTGAAAGAAATTAAGCTTTTTTACCTTAGAATAGAC
>DMJQ01000013.1 GCA_003457065.1 Clostridiales bacterium | reverse complement strand
AAATATTGGCAGGCTATTTAAAGCTCGCCAAGTTAATGCGGTTTGTATCTAAATCTGTGGTTATTGGATTCGTAAATGCGTTAGCGATCTTAATTTTCATGGCTCAATTGCCTGAACTGATTAATGTGACCTGGCATGTATATGCTTTTGTTGCTTTAGGTTTAGCAATTATTTATCTATTCCCTCTGGTTCCCAAATTAGGAAAATTACTCCCTTCTCCACTAGTCTGCATCATTGCAATCACATTATTGGCAATCGCTTTAGGAATTGATGTCCGGACCGTGGGCGATATGGGGTCTTTACCTGACACACTTCCAATGTTCTTGATTCCAGATATTCCTTTGAATATTGAAACATTGATGATTATTTTGCCTTATTCAGTCGCACTGGCGGCTGTAGGTTTACTTGAATCGATGATGACAGCAACTATCGTGGATGAAATGACTGATACGCCAAGTGATAAATATCAGGAATGTAAGGGACAAGGGATTGCGAATATTGCTTCTGGCTTTATGGGTGGCATGGCCGGTTGTGCAATGATTGGTCAATCTATGATTAACGTAAAATCAGGTGGCCTTACACGCTTATCAACATTCTCTGCGGGCATTTTTCTTCTTATTCTGGTTGTATTTATCAGTGACTGGCTCAAAGTGATTCCAATGGCTGCATTGGTAGCGGTAATGATAATGGTCTCTATCAGTACCTTTGAATGGAGTTCTGTCACTCAGTTAAAAGATAATCCTAAGAGCAGTAATTTCGTCATGATTGCGACGGTGATTGTAGTTGTTGCTACGCATAACCTGGCTTTGGGTGTGTTAACAGGCGTATTACTTTCAGCCTTGTTCCTGGCGAATAAACTTGAAAATGATATCCAGGTGACAGCATCTTTTGAAGGAATGGCCCGTTTATATGAGTTGAGAGGTCAGATCTTCTTTAGTTCTTCTGAAAAATTCATGCAAGGTTTTGACTTTAAAGAGGATGTAAAGGATGTGATTATTGATTTGACCCATTCTCACATTTGGGATGTAACATCAGTCGCCATGCTTGATTCTGTTGTAAAAAAATTTCAAAAGAATGGTGTGAATGTCACTGTGCGTGGCTTAAATGAAGCCAGCTCTATCATGATTGATAAGTATGGAACACATGCCAGAATCTAAGCGCAGGAGATTTTACGTTTATGTAGAATCTCTAAAATTAACACAATACACCTTATACGAAGTCAAAAAAATATATCTATATGATAATTAATGAAATTGTAAAACCTATTCATAATGAACATTATGTAAAATGGAGATGATAGAAGTGTACTCACTAGTACACTTCTATCATAAAAAAGAGAGCTGCCAGCTCTCTTTTTTATGTTTTATTCAAAATGAAGTTGATATTTATCCGTCGTAATCTTGATCTTGAGGTTCTTATATTTTCGTTTTGTGGCACTCAGGGCTGAATCTGTCACTTCTGCATAAAATTTAGGGTCATTCATTAGATCATTAAATAGTTTATATCCAATCAATAACTTACTAGATTTTTTCTTTTCCTTTAGATCATTTTCAATCAACTGATCCAATTCTTTTACAGAAAAACTATGCATATTACCCTCTATAGTATCTTTCTGATAAAACACCATACAGACTTAGTAAGAGAATTTAAAGCTTATTAGATAATTGATATTTATGAAATTGTGAGAAAGATAATATATTAGATTTATCTATTTAAGTTAAGTTTTTCTAAAAATAACATAATACACCTTATACGAAATACTTGATATTTATCATTAAATTTCAGTATATTAGATCAAGCCGTTGTGGGGCATAGGGTACCAGAGCGGCTTTTTATTGATTATTTATGTTCCACGCTTAAAATTCGAACAATGTTTCATGATTTTTATAAGTTAAACTAAATTTAGTTGCCAATCCCAATAAGCTATTCACTAACTTGTAAATATCGGTATACCGCCTGACGACTAATCCCAAAAGCTTTTCCTAATGCCATTTTTGATGGATACTTCCCTTCCCTCCATGCTTGTCGTAAAGCTTCAGCTTGGTCAGGCTTTAGTTTATGCACCCGACCTTTGTACTTCCCCTGAGCAGAGGCGAGTTTTATTCCTTCCTTTTGCCGCTCTAAAATTATCTGGCACTGTTGCAAATAGAGATNNATTAATATTTTCTTGTTTTGGCTGTTCTAAGGTGCCTTTAAACTCAATTCTATGAGTAAGATCTTCAATATGTTGCATCAAAGACTTTTCTCTTTGATTTGCTAACTCTAACTGATTTTTGAGTAAAGAAATTTGATCTTTTAATACACTTTCAACCTCAGATTGAACGTGTACTTGTACATCCTTCTGAACTTGTTCAGTACGTGTACTGGACTGAACACCGACTGGATTGCCATAAACTCTGATAAGTTCAGATAAGTCTATAAGACCATCATGATCTCTTGATAATTCACCATTTTTTAAAGCCTCATATATTGTTGTACGTGATTTTTTAAAGGCTTTACTTGCGTCCATGACGCTGAATTTTGTTGTGTTCAATGTAATCCCTCAGTGCGTGTACAAGGATGTTCGTATGAACATCCAATCTGAACATGAAGTTTATTTTGTATTAAAGCCTACTTTCTTTAGATAGGGGAGTAGTTCTTCAAATTTTTGTGGATCTCGTAGCATTTCAGAAATTCGAACTGCAAATTGTGAGTAGCTTTCAGTACCTTGAGAATATTTATTCAT
>DMJQ01000092.1:1978-3385 GCA_003457065.1 Clostridiales bacterium | reverse complement strand
TCACCTACAAAAACAAATAAATGAGTGGAAGTATTTTTTTTGGTGAAAAGTTTTTACGAGCCGTAAAAATCAATGTAAGATTGTCGATTTGCTGCCTTTTTGCATACTGCAGCATCAACTTTTCCGGATTTTTCGTATCCGTATGCATATCTGGCAGTCTTTCAAACATATCAATGAACTGAAGGTATTTCCAATTCCCGTCCGTCACTACCGCAGGCGGCTTCTTAAGCTTGATATGGCACCTCTCCGGCAGTTTAACCTTATAACGGTTGGTAGTTATTTCTATATCACGCGGTATCAATGTGCTCAGTCCCAGCCTGTTAAGCAGGGAAGCACCGGATTCATAACTTATTTTTGTTCCGTTTTGCACCAATAATGTTTTTAAAAAAACTTGGTCGATGTTTGGCATTCCCTTCCCAAAAACGGTTTGTTTCACATGATAATATAAGCCTTTTTGCAACCGCTCAATTTCACCTTTGTCTGCCATCCGTTTCAACTTGACATTGGTTAAACTCTTGGCCTGTCCATATGGAAGAGTAAATTTCTCAGCCAACTGCTCTGCAATGTCTTCGGTTTGGATTGCTGTTTCATAAGGCAGATTTCTGACAATGTAGGCTATATGTTCTCCATATCCGGTCTGTCCCATGCTATTCGCTCCTAAATTGATATTATAATCATGCATTTTATCTCGTATTATTATCATAATAATATCACTTTATATATCGGTAGTCAAATTTACTGTGTAATTATAAAATACACTATATATCCAATATGACTTANNAGCATATTCTTGGTTATGCTGTTTTTTGGAGACGCATCCGTTTATTATGATATTTATAAAGGTTATGTCCAATTGAAACCAAAAATAGTTCCATTCGTACGGAATCAATGCCTCTTCTTACGATTCTTTTATACCAGCGGTTATTTTTCATAATTCCAAAGGTACCTTCTGCCTGAATGGATCGGTTCATTCTTAAAAGAGCTCCATGAATACTTTCCAGATTTTGAATAACCTCTTCATGCATTGCTGTTAATTCTCTATTGATTCTTATTGTGCGATTTTTATCTGTCTTTTTACACTGTATCGCATAAAGGCATCCACTGCAGTTTTCACAAATATATACTTCTTCCTGGCGGCCATACTGATTCCCACGCACAAACTGCCGGTATGCAAAGTGAAATGTCTTATCATTCGGGCATCTTAGCTTTCCTTCTTTATCAATTCTGAAATTGACGGCTCGGAATGGATCATTGTGGTATCTTTTATCTTCTGTTTCTTTTCGGAACATGGGAAATTTCATGTATTTTTCCATTCCATGCTGCTCACAGTATATATAGTTATTATAGGAACCATATCCAGCATCCGCAGTTGGATATTTGGGGTAAAATCCATACGTTTTATTGAAC
>DMJQ01000092.1:0-1960 GCA_003457065.1 Clostridiales bacterium | reverse complement strand
TATTCGTCTGTATTTGCAGTCCACTCCATACAAGAGCATCATTCATCTCATTTAGGAGGATTGTGACTTTTTCGTATAACCGATATCTTGATTTTTCGGTTGCTTTTTTCCATACCCAACTGTATTTGTTTGCGTTGGCTTCAAATTTTGAACCATCTATATACAGATGATTCAGGTCAACCTTTTCTTCCATAAATATCTTTTTGCTTATATCATTGAAGATATCTTCGATGGAATCAGCAAGAACCTCATTTATAAAATATCCGAACGTTCGGTAAGATGGTTTCTCGTTATCCATAAGATACATGAATCTGATATTTACTTTGCAGCTGTCATCTAACTCTCTAAGAGACATGTAGCCATTCGTCGTAAAGCCGAAAAGTACCGTTTTTAGCATGTTGACGGGATTATATCTGATACGTCCAGTATCATGTTCTGGTAGAGCGTTCAGATACTTATTTAAATCAATTCCCTCCATGAATTCGTCAAATGTCAAAACCGGATCACAAATATCAAGAAAATCTGAAATAAACATTGGCAAAATGCCCTGTTTTGGTTTAGAATAAGTAGTGGTTAGATTTTTCATCGTAAAAAAATTTTACCACAAAAAGAGGATTTCCACTCATTAAAATGAGCGGAAAATCCTCTTTTTTTAATTAGGGCGTTTTTTCACAGCCCCTTCTCTTTTCTCTACTGACTAATTAAACAATCAATATCTACAGCTTGATTGCTAGTATTTTTTAGTTCTAAAATATAGGTCATTGCTGATGTTAAATTAGTAAATGTAATTTTGGGATTATCTTTTGTTACGGTTTCTGTACCTATAATTGTGTCTTTATCGTCCTTAGAATATATGGTAGCAACAATCTGCTCATCCTCCGATAAATCGCTAAATTCAATATTGATTTCAGTAGAATTAGTTTCAAAATTTCCGGCTATAACAGCGGTATCTTTCTGAACCTGTTCATAACCATAAGTATACTTTTCCATTTTTTCAAGATTGATTATAACGTCTTCATCTGCTTCTGTATTTACTTCTGAACCTTTATCAACGCTACCTACATTAGATGTATTATTCTTGGAACACCCTACACTCATTACAATAATTATAATAAGAGAAGTAAGGAATATAATATTTTTTTTCACTATTTCCTCCTAATAGAACTTACTTTGCGCTTATTGTACCATCAATATCACTTGAAACTTGGTCATTATTCCTTATCGAAAAATAAAAAGTTTGTGTTGTACTAAGGGAACTAAATGTGTGTGATAGTTCAAAGGTTTGCAAAGTCAAAGTTTTTTGCCCAATCTGCGTACCGTTAACATCATACAGGGTTATAGTTATAGATAATGCAGATTCGGCTGTTAGTCTAAAAACAAACTTTCCTGAACCTGTTTTATAATAATAATCCGAAGTACGTGTTGATTGTGCTTCTATATCTGATATAGCAATACCTACACTACCAGATGTGCCTAAATCTTTTGTTTCTTTAGTTGCTCTTAAATTACTANNGCATTGTTAATACTATACACATTAATAAACCCAAGAGTTTTAATTTAAGGTTCTTCATACAAATACCTCCTTGTTAATGTAACACTCAATAGTAAAGTGAAATCACTCAAACAATTGGTTTACTTCACCTGTTAAAGTAGTAGTGCTACTTCCATTATTTTTAATTTTAAAATAGTAAGTTTGTGTACTACTTAAAGAAGTAAATTTATAATCATTCCCTAAAGTTCCAACGGTTCTTGTTTGGGTACCAATCATTGTGCCATTTTTATCATATAATGATATAGTATAAGATGTTGATATGTCCGAATATATATAGAAGTAGATGTATGTCGAATTTGTTTTATAATAATAGTCTGATACTCTTGTCGTTCCAGCCTCAAAATCTGAAATGCTAATACCTACACTTCCCTCTGAGAAGTCTTTTGTACCAGATGTACGTAAATACAG
>DMJQ01000101.1:1481-2636 GCA_003457065.1 Clostridiales bacterium | reverse complement strand
AAAATAATATTTCTTTATATCGGTACTGCCAGACTGTGAACCCATATGCCGCCAGTATGGATACCATAATATTTCCTGCGACAACAGGGAAGGCGATTTTTGCGGAATTACCCATTAAAATCAAAAATGAAGGATTTTCCGCCAGAATGGCTTTATATTGGGAAAAGGTCACGGTTTCCGGCACAATCCGTAATTCAATGAATTTTTCATATATATTGTCAGCAACGTCAAAAACAGACCGGCGGCCTGAAAAATTCAGAGCTACCTCACNNAACTAGCGGCAATAGAAATATAACTGCCGAAAGGATTAATACTGCCAGTTTTACTTTATTGGCCAGCCAGCCTTGTTGTTTATTCATAACCAGCCGCCTTTCTTTCCGTTTTTAAAAATAGCACTGATAAAATTCCAATTGCAAACACCAGGAAAACGGATGCCGCCCCCAATTTAGGATAGTTAAGATTGTTAAATAAATTATTCATGAAATGCTGAAGCATATAAATGTTTTCGTTGGGATGGCTGCCGGTCAGCAGATAGATTTCTTTGAAAACCTTGAATGAATTTATAACAGACATAATCAACACTATGACAAATGTAGGCGCCATACAGGGTACAGTGATATGTATCAGCGTATTAAAATAACCTGCGCCGTCCATTTTTGAAGCTTCATAATATTCCACCGGTACGCTGGAAAGCCCCGATAAAAACAGAATCATATTATACCCCAGGTTTTTCCAGATAAATATCAAAACGATGACGCCCATTGAGCTTGCCGATTCAAGCCAGTCAACTGCCTCGAAGCCCATCCCTGTAATAAGGCCATTCAGGTAGCCGTTGCTGGCGAACAGGCTGTTCCAGAAAAAGGAGATGGAGCCGGAGGGAATTACCATGGGAAATAAAAAAATCAGAGTAAACAACGTTTTATATTTGTTTTTTTGAAGCGCAAGAGCCATGGAAAAAGAGCATAGCATGCTAAGAGGAATACATAGGCCTAAAAACCTAAGGGTATTGAATAAACCCTTCAAATATGCCGGATTTGATATAAGTTCGGCGTAATTTGTGAGACCTGCAAAGCTCCCGCCCATCGCCCTGTCAAATAATGAGTATTTTAGCGACGATAAAAACGGCCATATAAAGAATATTATAAACCCTGCAGC
>DMJQ01000101.1:0-1458 GCA_003457065.1 Clostridiales bacterium | reverse complement strand
ACCCTTCAGTGAAATTTACTATAGTACTCTATTCATTCATATACAGATTCACGCGGCCCTGAATGGCTTCTGCAACCTGCTCCGCAGTTTTATTTCCTTTAAAATATGGTTCGCATTCGTCCTGAACAATCTGCCAGATTTTTGTATCTATAGGTGTATAGGCGTTAATCATGTCGGAATAAGCTTCAAGTAATGAGAGGTATTCGTCATATACTGCCTTTTGCTCCTCTGTCAATTCCTGATTGGTACGCTGTTCCGGCGAATCATACAATTCTCCTAATACCTCAAGTCGTGCCTTTTCCGCTCTTGCTCCATTGTGTACCGGAGTTGAGAAAATATTGTTGGAATTTTGCATCTCTTCACTCAGTAAAAATTTGATAAACGCCCATGCTGTTTGTTTATTTTTAGAGTTGGCGTTCATCCCGAGAAGATGAAAATATGTGCCTTCAACATTCTGGTCCTCATTGGTTTTAATGCCTAACAATTCACTGTTTTCTGATGTGCTGCTTATTGAGTTGTAGAAAATCTCAGGTTTGTTGTCGGCTATAAACCGCAGTAAGCTATAACTGCCGTCAAAACTAAAAAGGTAGGGTTTTGACATCATTACCTGTATTTGCTCAAAGGTAATATCCTGATGCGCATTGCCGCTGAAATAATCTTCATTGATATAGCCGCTGTCCGATATTTCTTGAACAGATTGTAATAAATTTATAAAAGACTGAGAATTAAAATCTGCAGTATTATTTTCGTGATTAACGAACCTTTTATAGGAATCCTCAAACAAAGTACGAAACAGCTGCGTTTTTTCAAAGTTTAAAATCTTTACTTCATCTTCTGTCGCATAGGAACCATTGTCCAGTTCCTGCTTTCCTGTATTAATGATATCGCTTAGGGAAAACAGGTCTTTATTTGGAAATAGCGCTTCCTTACCCTCCGGTATAATATCTTTATTATATGTAAACAGGTTGAAGGAGTAATCCAACGGCATTATCAGCTGTTTGCCGTTATACTTGACGGCATCTATTACATTTTTCTTATATTCAGAGAAGTTGAACTCAGGGTCGTTTTCCATATAGGGCGCCAAATCTTCTAAATAGCCTCCCTTAGCATACTTGAGGTAGGGAAGGATATCCATGGCATAAATATCAGCACCTCTGCCGCTCATANNACTTTAAATATATAATCGCTCTCCGCCTGGGGATCCTCCTCAATTGTAGCTACTGCAAGTGACACACCGTCTTTTTCCATAGTTTTTATTTCCGGCATTTTCTGGAGTGAGTCTATATTGACTTTGGTACCCGGGTACTTCTTTTCAAACTTTTCGGCAGCTTCTTTCAGAAAGCTCTCATATGACATGCTTTGGTAGCTTGAAACTGTAATTTCTCCATTTATTTCCTCGTTAAGTTCGCTAAGGTTGGTTTGTGCTGACTCTGATTCTATTTGCCCGGGTGAACTTGC
>DMJQ01000048.1 GCA_003457065.1 Clostridiales bacterium | reverse complement strand
AAAAATAGATTTTTATTACATCCTTCTGTGAAATTTATTATATAGTAAAATAGATTTTTGCTGCTGGCTTAAGGCTATTTCACTATATAATAAAAACTGATTTTATTTACAGTATATCTTATTAACAGCTTATATAATATGTACATCTCTAAACAAAAAAACATACGTTTTATGTGCAGTATGTGTTTTAAAAGGATTTTCTTTCTATTTACAGTATGCAGATTTATAGTATATCTTCCTTTTTACCTTTTTTAAGGCAATCTTTTATCCAATCCTTTGTTATGAACACTTAAAAAGCAGATGCCTAAGGCATCTGCTTTTATTGATACGACTATACTCGAATTAAAGTAAAATAGTATTGTAAAACAAATTAATTATGGTTTTTCTTACTGCCTTAACCTTGTTTTGCTTTAATCTAAATCATTGATTTCCTTTACCCTGTGGCATGCGACAAAATGCTCCGGGGTAGCCTCTATAGGCTCGGGAAGCTTTTTAAAGCATATTTCCTTAGCATAAGGGCACCTTTTTGCAAAACGGCATTCGTCTTTAGGGTTTATGGGAGAGCTTATTTCTCCCTTCAAAACATTTCTTTCTTTTTTGGCTCCTACAATAGGAACGGGAACAGCCGCAAGAAGAGCCTTTGTATAAGGGTGAAGCCTTCTGTGAAACATTTCCTCGGAATCTGCAAATTCAACCATCATGCCCAGATACATAACCATGATATTATCGGAAATGTGGCGTACAACAGACATATCATGGGTAATAAACATATAAGTAAGGCCGAATTCCTCCTGAAGGTCCTGCATAAGATTCAGAATCTGCGCCTGTATGGAAACATCAAGGGCCGAAACCGGTTCATCGCACACGATAAACTTGGGATTTACGGAAAGCGCTCTGGCAACGCCGATTCTCTGGCGCCTGCCTCCGTCAAGCTCATGGGGATATGTGTTTACAAATCTTTCTGCAAGGCCTACGGTACCCATAAGGTCAAACACTTTTTCCATTATATCGCTATCTTTGGTATACATTTTTGTAACCTTCATAGGCTCCGCTATGATTTCACTTACGGTCATTCTTGGATTTAGCGAACCGAAAGGGTCCTGAAATATGATTTGCATTTCTTTTCTCATCTGTTTCATCTGAGAACGGCTGAAATTTGATATATCCTTGCCTTCAAAATATATTTCCCCGCTGGTAGGCTCAAGAAGTTTTAAAATTACCCTGCCCAAGGTGGACTTTCCGCATCCTGACTCGCCTACAACACCCAAAGTTTCGCCTTTTTCAATGGATATATTAACGCCGTCAACGGCGTGAAGCTCGCCTTTTTTTGTGCTGAAATACTTTTTCAGCTCTTTTGTTTGAATCATCGGTGTATTCATTGGATTCCCTCCCCTGTAATATTAAAAGTAAAACTATACGAATATACGAAACAATTTTTAAAGAACCATATTTTCTATAAAAATACTGGTACTGTAAAATTTATACCAAATTAAATTTATAATAAAATGGCATAAGTTGAATCAGTATGATTAGTATAAGTGGCATTTTATAGAATGGGTACCTTCTTTATGAATCTTTGGAGGGGTCGTTTTACATATATCCATACATTTAGGGCATCTTTGGGCAAAACTGCATCCTACGGGAAGAGCTGTAGGGTCTGGCATAAGTCCGTCTATGGGGCTTAACCGCCTTGTTTTTTTAGTCATATCCGGGATAGAGCCAAAAAGACCAATGGTATAAGGATGATGATTTTCATCTTCAAATATATCTTCTACTCTTCCCTGCTCTATGATTTCACCTGCATACATTATGGCTACGGAATCGCATATTTGGGCCACAACCCCTAAGTCATGGGTAATTAGTATCATGGAAGTATCAAATTTAGTCTTTAATTCTCCCATCATCTTAAGCACCTGAGCCTGAATGGTAACGTCAAGAGCCGTAGTAGGCTCGTCAGCCAAAAGAAGCTTAGGGTTACAGGCCAAAGCGATAGCGATAACGATTCTCTGCTTCATTCCGCCTGAAAACTGGTGGGGGTACTCATTTTTTCTTTCTGCTGGAATACCAACCATTTCCATCATTTCATCTACCTTAAGCTCCACCTCTGCTTTAGTTAAATCCAAATTATGCAACCTTATTACTTCTCCTATCTGGTCACCTACAGTATGTATAGGGTTCAGGCTCGTCATAGGGTCCTGAAAAATCNNTTTTCCCACTCTATCGGGAAGAAGGCGCATGATGCTCAAAGCTGTTGTTGTCTTTCCTGCTCCTGTTTCTCCTACTAGGCCTAACGTTTCCCCTTTTCTGACATTTAAATTTACACCGTTTAGGGCATAAATATCATCGTCGTCTGTTCGGTACATTACGTTTAAATTCTTTATCTCTAATAAGTTTTCCGACATTTATTTGCCTCCCAAAACCATTTAGCAAATTTGCTTCCCAGACAGAGGGTGCAAATTCAAAATGAGCTTTTTTTGTTTATAGAGTGTGTATTAACATTATCTTTTAATAAATAACCCGCCAATGCATTTTTAAAATCCACTGAGATGCCGTTTAATTTTTCAATCTGGGATCAAGGGCGTCTCTAAGGCCATCACCAAATAAGGTAAGGGACATAACAAGCATTACAATTGCAACTCCCGGAGCTATGGCAAGGTGAGGATAATGCCTTAACTGGCTCTTTGACTCAGAAAGCATAGAGCCCCATTCCGGCGTAGGCTCTGATATCCCAAGGCCAACGAAGCTTAATGAGGCAACGGTTATAACAGTTCTTGCAACAGTTTGTGTTGCTTGAACTAAAATAGGGCCCATTGCATTGGGAAGTATATGCCTGAATATTATTCTTGCATCACTTGTTCCGCAGGATCTTGCCGCTTCAATATAGTCCTGCCCCATAACACTTAATACGGAAAACCGTACGATTCTTGACATTCTTGGAACCTGAGCAATACCCATGGCAATAATCAGATTAAATACATTGGAACCAAAAGCTGCAACTAAGGTTATGGCCATCAGCATATTAGGTATAGCAAGGAAAATGTCCATTATTCTCATTAAAATATTATCAACCTTGCCTCCGTAATATGCTGCCGTTGCTCCAATAACAGCTCCGAATGAAAGAGATACGCAAATCGTAGCAAGGCCTACGAACATTGATATTCTTCCTCCGTAAATAATTCTTACCATAACATCTCTTCCGTAATGATCCGTTCCAAGAAGATGCTTGCCTGAAGGAAGAGCAAACCTGTTAGTAAGATCCTGAGTTATGGCCTGCTGCTCATAATCAAGATATAAATCTGCCGAAAGAACTATAATGGCCATAACGGCAAATACAATTAAACCAAACATTGCCAGTTTATTTTTCTTAAGGCGCATCCATATGGCCTTAAGCTGACTTTTTTTCTTAAATTGATGTACTTTTTTAAGGGCATCTCCGCCATTTATAACTGAACTATTCATCTCACTCATGCCTTCACCTTCTTTGCTTTAGGGCTTGCATACATTGATTTAAGCCTTGGGTCAACGTAAGTATATACAATATCAACCAAAAGATTTACAAGGCTTGCTATTATAGAAGCGAACAGAANNCTTTACTCCTTACAGCGTTTATCATAAGCTGTCCAAGACCGGGAATAGCAAAAACCTGCTCAATTACAATTGCACCACCTAAGGCATGCCCAAAGTTAACCCCTACTATGGTTATAACCGGAAGAAGGGCATTTCTCAAAGCATGGCCGAATACGATAGCTCTTTCAGCGGCCCCCTTTGCCCTTGCTGTTCTTATATAATCCTGGCGGATAACCTCAAGCATGGTTGAGCGCGTCATTCTTAAAGTTGAAGCCAAGGTACTTGATGAAGTTGCTATCGCCGGAAGAATAAAGTGTTTCCATGAATCAACCCCTAAAGACGGGAGCCATCTTAGCTTTAATGAAAACAAAAGAACACACATCATGGCAAACCAGAATGACGGCATAGACGTAAGAAGAAGCGATACTCCCAATGAAATATTATCTGACGCTGAATACTGCTTTACTGCAGAAAGAACCCCGATAGGAATACCTATGAGAACAGCTATAATTGTACTTACAACTGCCAAGTTAAGAGTATATGGAAGCCTTGCCATTATTTCCTGAAATACGGGAATGTTGGTTCTGTAAGACTGCCCGAAATCTCCCTGAAGAGCATCTCCTATATATTTCGCATATCTTATTAAAAGATTATCGTTAAGGCCAAGTTCTTCTCTTAAAGCCGCATATTCCTCAGGCTTTGCTCCTTCTCCCAAAATCATTATGGCTGGATCTCCAGGGGTAAAATCCATTATAAAAAATATGATAAATACAACGCCCAATATAACGGGTATTATCATAAGAAGTCTCTTTCCAATGAACTTAAACATTTTTACTCCCTTCTTAGAAACATCATAGGAGAATTTTTTCTCCTATGATGTTTTAAAGTTAAATGATTATAAAAATATGCTGTTATTCAAAATACATCTTGCTAACATTGTATCTGTAAACAGGATGAGGATACACATTTTTAAGACTTGAGCTGAAGAACATGAAAACCTTAGTAGTATAAATAGGTATTAAAGGAACATCTTCTTTTAAGATATCATTGATTTCTCTGTATATCTTAATTCTTTCTTCGCTGTCAATAGTCATTCTGGCTTTTTCAATAAGCTCATCTACTGTAGGATTGGAGTAACCTGAATAGTTATTTCCGCCGCCAAGCATCTCTGTATGGAACCTTCTTGTAACAACACTGTCGGCATCTCTTACTGTAGCGTTAATCATTCTAAGGCTTGCAACAAAGTTTCTGTTTCCGCCTACGTCCTCTAAATAAGCTGCTCTTTCCATTTTATTGAATGTAACATTGATTCCAATTTTTCTAAGCTGATCCTGTACAACCTCTGCCGGCTTCATATATATATCAGAGCCCTGCATACTAAATTCTACATTAAAGCCGTCTGGGTAACCTGCTTCTGCAAGAAGCGCTTTTGCTTTGTCAAGGTCCTGCTCATACCACTCAAAATCATCCAAGTAGCCAAAAACCGATGTCGGGGAAAGACAGTTTGCAACCTCCGCATATCCTTCGGCGCCGCCTAATACTACGGCGTCTCTGTCAAGAGCATACGCTACTGCCTGACGTATTCTTTTATCACTGAATATACCGTCTGTTACGTTAAATGTAATATGGTGAAGACCAACACCAGGGCATTCAACATAACCTATATTTTCAAGGTTCATCATATGCTGATAATCGGACTGCGCAACGTTATAGTAAGCATCCAGTGTGCCGTCCTCAAGCGCTATAGCGCCTGATGCCGCATCGGGAACAAGCTTATATGTAAGCTTTGAAATTTTAGCGGCTCCGTCATAATAATCATCGAACTTTTCAAGAACAAGCGCATCACCGCTTCTCCATTCAGCCATTTTATAAGCACCTGTGCCCACAGGGTTTCTTGCAAAGTCAATTTTGTTTGCTTCAGCTTCTTCAACCGCTCTTTTGCTTACAATACCAAAAGTCATATTTGTCATAACATCAAGAATGGGTCCGTAAGGATATTTAAGAACACACTTTACAGTTTTGTCATCAACTTTTTCAAAATGGTCTATAGGCTCGCTTATACCGCTTGAATAGCTTGATTCCAATGAACGCTGAAGTGAAAAAAAGACGTCATCTGCTGTCATGGTGTCACCATTATGGAATTTAACGCCTTCTCTTAAATGGAATGTAATCTCTGTATTATCTTCGCTGAATTCCCATGACTCTGCTAAGCCCGGAACAAGCTTGGTATAATCTGTAGGATCCTCTTTAACAAGTGCGTCATAAATCTGGAACATCATCATATGGGTTACAGTATCCTTGCTTGTGGCAGGGTCAAGAGACGATGCTTCAGCATTTACGCCCCATAAAAGAGAATCTTTTCCGGCGGCACCTGACGGATCCCCCTTCTCCGCGCTGGAAGCGCTGTTTCCACAGCCGGAAAATACAGAAAGTGCTATCATTACCATAGCTAAAACTATACTAATCTTTCTTTTCATTTCTATCCTCCTGTTTTTATTTCATAAGGCCCGTTGCCTTATGAAAGATTGTAAATTTATATTAAATATATAAACTTTTAAGGATGCTGATTAATATCAGCTGCTTATTAATGACCCTGCGCATGCATATACGCCTGTCAGGAAGCTTACGCCGTTAATCTTTGATTACATTGTAAACAACATCAATTATGCTTCCGTCTCCGCTTTCAACTAGGCCTACAATCTTATCTCCGAAATGAGCCGGGTCGGGCTTTCCTGTCAACTTCTCCGCAGTATTTTTAAGTTCTTCTATCGTAACAAGAGTCAGGCCCTTTCCTTTTAACGCTTCCATAAGCTCTTTATTTCTGGGATTTACAGCAATTCCTCTTTCGGTAACTACAACATCAATGTTTTCTCCGGGGGTAATTATAGTAGTAACCTTTCCAACAATGATAGGAATTCTTTTTCTAAGAAGCGGGGCAACGGCAACCGTAAGCTTTGCGCCTTCCGCCGTATCTTGATGACCGCCAATCGCTCCCATAAAAACCCCTGTAGAAGCAGTAAGCACATTTACATTGAAATCCGTGTCTATTTCCGTAGCGGATAATATCATTATGTCAAGTTTATCTGCAACACAGCCCTTTCCTGCCGTATTTGCGTACATGCTGGCACTCATTTCTATGTGGTTGTCATTTTTTAAATAAGATGCAGCCGCCTGAGCATCAAATGTCTGCACATCAAGAAGATAGGAGAACAGGCCTTCCTCAAGCATATCTACCATAAAAGAAGTAATGCCGCCGGACCCGAAGGAGCCTTTTATATTGTTTTGCCTCATATAATCTCTTAAATATTTTGCAACAGCAAGCGCAGCACCGCCGCTTCCTGCCTGAAATGAAAAGCCGTTTTTAACATAACCTGACTCTATTATTACCTTAGCTGCATTTTCAGCAATCAAAAGCTCCGTAGGATTTTTAGTAAGTCTCGTTGCTCCGGCACCGATTTTTTCAATATCCCCAAGAGATTCAACAACCACTACATAATCCACAAGATTTTCAGGTATACTTACAGGGCATGCGGGATATTCCACAAGATTGTCTGTAATGGCAACTACCTTCTTTGCGTATTTTGCATCCATCATGGCATAGCCCATGGAACCGAAAGCTGATTTCCCCTTCTGGCCGTTCATGTTTCCGGCTTCATCACAGCAAGGCGCCCCTATAAACGCTATATCTATTTTCACGTCGCCTTCTTCTATTGCTCTTGCTCTTCCTCCATGGCTTCTGAATATTACAGGCTTTTTAAGAATCCCGTCCTCGCTGATGGCTCTTCCTAAAGTCCCCCTTAAACCGCTTGTCTGTATCCCCGTTACAACACCGTTTTTGATATGCTCAAGAACGCCCTCATGAGCATCTGTAAGAGAAGACGCACACACAGTCAAATCCCTCACGCCATAAGCCGCAATTTCATCCAATACCATGTTAAGAACATAATCGCCATTTCTCAAATGATGATGAAAGGAAATTGTCATTCCGTCTTTAATATCTGCTTTAACAAGAGCTTCCCTTATGCTTTCTAAAACCTTGCTTTCTTTATGTAATCTTTTTGAATCTATGTTGTTTCCTTCTTTATCTAAACCGTATGGCCTGAGATTTCCTATGCCCTCAATATATACAGGAATATCCCTTGAAACCTTGTTTTTCACAAAATTCAAATTAATCATTCCCTGTTCTCCATTTCCCAAAGCTCTAAAATACGCCTTGCTTTATTTATAACCGGGGCATCTATCATCTTCCCGTTAAAAAGTATTACTCCTTTATGATTTTTTTCGGCTTCCGCCGCAGCCTCTATGATTCCTCTGGCTTTTTCAGCCTCTTCTTCGGAAGGAGTATAGATATCTTTTACTACTTTTATCTGGGCCGGATGGATACAGGATTTGCCTTTAAACCCAAGGCTTTTGGCCATTCTTGTTTCCTTTTCAAAACCTTCGTGATCGTCAAGATCTGTCCATACCGTATCTATTGCATCAACTCCGTATAGAGAAGCAACAAGTGCCACATATCCTCTGGCATATGCCAGCTGCTCATGCCCTTTCACTCTCTCGGTACCAAGAGAATTCGTATAATCCTCGGCGCCAAAGGATATAGATATTACCCTTTTACTTGCAGATGCTATTTCAGCCGCATTGAAAACTCCCTTTGGGGTTTCTATGGCGCATTGAATTTTTACGGAGCCTTCTTCAATTCCGTTTACTTTTTCAACCTCTGTAAGAAGAACATCTAATTCCTCTACATTTTTTTTACTTTCACACATAGGAAGCCTTATATTTCTAAGCCCTGCTGCAACAGTTTGAGTAACGTCAATCTTTCCGAATTCCGTATATAGAGGATTTATTCTTGCAAACACCTCTACGTTTCCAAAATCGATAACCTTTAAGGCCTCACAGAGTAAATCTCTGGCAGCATCCTTTTCTGTATAGGATATTGCGTCTTCCAAATCAAATATGATGCAATCCGGATTATAAGCAGGTGCGCTTTGATAAAGCTTCGGCTCGTTTGCAGGGCAAAAAAGCATGGTTCTTCTGAGCTTATTCACTTTTTCCATTTAAAGCCCTCCTGATAGCAGTTTTTGTTCTGGCCTTTATTGTAAAATCCAGACTGCTGAAGTCATTTATTTCGATTTCGGCATTTTTAATTCCCATTTCTTCTGCCGCTTCTTCCGCCGCTATTTTCATATGCCTGCCGAAAAGCTTGTTCAGCTTACTGTTAATCGTAATATTCAAGCCTCCTGAGTCCTTTATATTAACCTTGACAAAACAATCCTGCCTAGCCTCTTTTCCAGCTACGCCAAACATATTGCCGCCTCCTAACAAGAATCTTTGTGTATGTATGTATTTGTGTATCCATGTATACATATTACAGCAAAAAAAAATCTTTCGCAAGCATTTATGATATTTTGTTAAATTGCATTATATTATTGCTTTGCTTTTCTGTAGATTTGCATAAAAAAAGCCATTATTGTAATGGTTTTTTAAAGATAAAATCAAAAACATGTAAAGAATAATCCGCGTATTTTTGATCTTTAAAAATAATGGCCTTAAAATATATTAATCCTTATTGATGCCTAATTTATTAAGAAGGGTTTCTTTGGCCTTTCTAATATGCTTTCTGCAATATTCCTCGGCGGCTTCGGGATTGCCTTCTGCTATTAAATCTACTATCTTTTTATGGTCTGCAACGGATATGCTTCTTCTTTGGTTATGAGATAATGTTATCTTTCTGAAGCTTACTATATATTCATATAAATTAAGAAGATTTTCCTTAAGCCTTTTGCTTCCCGCCGCTTCTAAAACTGTTTTGTTATACTGGTCGTGGAGAGCATAAAGCGTTTCATACGCGCCTTCGTCATTGGCCTTTTCCATATTCTCAACAGTATCTTTTAAAGATGCAATAACTACTTTATAGCCTTTTATACAGACAAGCCTTACGGCAAGACCTTCTAAAACCTCTCGCATGTCATATATTTCTATTATTGATTCTTTCGTTATGCTTCTTACTACGGTTCCTCTTTTCGGATGATACTCAACAAGGCCTTCAGCTTCAAGCTTCCTGAATGCCTCTCTAACAGGCGTACGGCTTATTTTAAGCTCTTCTGCAACAGCCGTTTCCATAATTCTTTCATTTTGCGCAAGCTTTCCGTCTAATATTGCTTTTCTCAAAATCTCAAATACTATATCCCTTGTAGGCCTTAAATCATTTTCATCAATTTTTAAAAGCTCCATAAAAACCTCACTAATAATTGATTTTTTGTACACGTTCAATATAAACTATAACATATAACCCGCCAATCTTCCAACAGTTTTTTAAAACGGAAATTCGAGGAAAAGGCGCAAAAACATTAAAGGCATTTCCATTGTTTTTAACGAAGAAATCACTTTCCCAGGCAATGCAAACTAAGCTTCGGCGTTTCAAAGCATGCTGTAGTAAAAGAACTTTAAAATTATTTTAAAACACTCGAAAGCCGGCATTCCAGCTTTGCTTTTAGGAGGCTTTAAAAGTATTGCTGCAGACATAAATTTATATAATAAAAATACTGCTGGCTTCCATAAAACAAATTGCTTTTTGCAATCCGTGGAAGACAGCAGTAGATTATTGATGAATTATTAATTCAGCCTTGTTTTTATACCTCCATGATAATAGGAAGTATCATAGGTCTTCTCTTTGTTTTCTGCCATAAATACTCTCTGAGAGAGTCTCTTATGAGGCTTTTTATATAAGACCAGTCTGAAATCTGCTTTCTTTCGCATTTTGCGAGGGCCTCCATTACTACGTTCCTGGCCTCTTCTATAAGGTTTTCGCTTTCTTTTACGTAAACGAAGCCTCTCGATATAATATCAGGCCCTGCAAGTATCTGGCTGGATTCCTTTTCCATCGTTACAACAACAATCATAAGTCCGTCCTGGGATAAATGCTTTCTGTCTCTGATTACGATATTTCCGACATCACCTACCCCAAGGCCGTCTACAAATATCTGGCCTGAAGGAACGCTTCCGTTTATTTTAGCACCCCTTTGATTAACCTCAAGGACTTCTCCTATGCCCATGATGAAGATGTCCTTTTTCTTCATACCCATGGACATGGCAAGTTCCTGATGCTTAAAAAGATGCTTATATTCTCCGTGGACCGGCATAAGGTATTTAGGTTTTACAAGCGCATGCAGAAGTTTAAGCTCTTCCTGCTTTGCATGCCCCGATACGTGAACCTCTTTTAAAGCGCCTTCGTATACAACCTCCGCCCCTTTTTTAAGAAGCTCATTGATAACCTTGGAAATGGTTTTTTCGTTTCCGGGTATCGGTGAAGCCGAAATGATTATTTTGTCTCCCGGCTTTATTTCCACCTGCCTATGCTCGTTTGAGGCCATTCTTGAAAGGGCCGCCATAGGCTCTCCCTGGCTTCCGGTGGTTATAATAACAAGCTGCTTATCCGTATAATTTTTTATCTCGCTTATTTCTATAAGCGCGTTCTTGGGGATATCCAAATATCCCAGCTCACTGGCAGTACGAACGGAATTTTCCATGCTTCTGCCCATAACGGCAATCTTTCTGTGATGTTTTACCGCAGAATTTACGATTTGCTGAATTCTATGGATATTTGATGAGAATGTAGCAACCATAATTCTTTGGGTAGGGCTTTCTTCAAATATTCTTTCAAAAATCTGCCCTACGGTTTTTTCGCTCATGGTGTATCCCGGCTGGTCACAATTCGTGCTTTCACAAAGGAAAAGGAGAACGCCTTCTTTTCCAAGCTCTGCAAAGCGCTGTAAATCTATAGCGTCCCCGTGAATGGGGGTATAGTCTATTTTAAAATCGCCTGAATGAACTACCAAGCCTGCCGGGGTATAGATAGCCATAGCTACCGAATCAGCTATGCTGTGGGTAGTACAAATAAATTCTACCTTAAAATTCTTAAATTTAACCGTATCCCCTGCCTTAACACAGTTCAGGGTGGTCTTTTCAAGAAGTCCGTGCTCTCTGAGCTTATTTTCCAAAAGGCCTAAAGTAAGCCTTGTTCCATAGATGGGAACATCAAATTCCTTTAAAAAATAGGGTATTGAACCTATATGGTCCTCATGACCATGGGTAAGAAGCAAACCCTTTATCTTATCCCTGTTTTTCTGAAGATAAGTGAAATCCGGTATTACAAGGTCGATGCCGAGCATATCGTCCTGTGGGAAAGCAACGCCGCAATCGACTATGATAATTTCGTTCCCATATTCAAATATGGTCATATTCTTTCCGATTTCCTGAAGTCCGCCTAAGGCAATTACCTTAAGCTTGCCAGGACTTTTGTTATTTTTCTTCTCTGCCAAATAAATTGCACCTCCGAATTATTCTAATATAGTATATGTTCTCTGTATTCACGTTTTAATACAGCTTTAAAAACACACAAATAACAAGCCTTATAAAAGGCTAAAACTTTTTTCAAAGTTATGTACCGTCCATTTGCTTTTATGCCTAAATAAACATAGGCTTTAAAAGGCTTAAAGTTCCGTTCGCAAATAAAAGCCTTGTAAGATTTTCTCAAAATAAACATTAAAATAAGAACCTAATCAATAATAAAATTTTCATTATTTTATTATTGCTCTAAGGTTTATTGAATAAACATGACATTTTAAATTAAAGAATATATAAAAACCTCTTCCGCCGAGAGGCATCATCTTCATATTTTATATTAAACGAATCTAAAACCGATTTTTAATCAAAATAAAAGTCTTTTCCTAATAAAAAGCCTCGTCTATCATAAATCCTTTAACAAAAAACAACGCTTAAGGCAAAATTGGAACACCCTAAGCGAAAATAAATTATAGCTCTATATCGTAATCCTCGTTATTATTCTCAAAAAGCTCCGCAATAATATTAAATTCCTCTTCGTCTTCGATAAGCTCGTAAACTACGTCGTCTCCGTCTACTTCAACCTCTTTTATGATGGTGGCTTCCGTATCATCGTCTTCTATATCTTCTATTACCAGAAGATAAGTTCCGCCCTTATGCTCAACGACATCTAAAATATAAAACTCTATTTCATTTCCGTCTTCGTCTGTTACCGTAATGGATTCAATTACATCTTCATCGTCAAATTCATCGAATTCGTCAAAATTATCATTATTCTTTTCCATTATTATATCCACCTTCACCGTTTTTATTATTTAAATAATCTAAATAGCCCTGAAGGATATAGACTGCTGCAATTTTATCAATTACTTCTTTTCTTTCAAAAAAGTTCATGCCGGAAGCAATTAAATTGCGTTCAGTTGCAACTGTTGACAGCCTTTCATCCCATAATATTATTTCCATGCTTTTAAAATTTCTTTGGAGCCTGTCACGAAATTCCAAAGTCTTTTGACATCTTATGCCCTCAGAGTTGTCCATGTTCTTAGGATATCCCAAAACGATGGTTTTTATTTCATATTCTCTAATAATTTCTCTTAAACGAGCGATGCTTTTTTTAAAGCTGTTTTCATCCGTTCTTCTGACAATCTCAATACCTTGGGCAGTTATTCCAAGTAAATCACTCATTGCTACGCCTATTGTCTTATCCCCGTAATCAAGACCTAAAATACGCATTATAAAGTATTATTCTCTAAATAAAAAGTTACCATTTCCTCTAAAAGCTCATCCCTTTCAAGCTTTCCTACAAGCACTCTGGCGTTTCTGTGGCTTGTGATATAGGTAGGGTCACCTGAAAGTATATATCCTACGATTTGATTTACAGGGTTATATCCCTTTTCCTTGAGCGCATAGTAAATTTCTCTTAAAATTTCCTTTGCTTCGTTTTTGGAGATTTTATCAAATTCGGTAAACTTTTGAGTTTCACTTAATCTTTTCATTTAATCACACTCCATGGGAATAAGAACAAACTAATTAACACATATTCATAATAATACAAAACCAAATAATATGCAAATTACATTTTAGTTAAATTTCCTCCGAAATAAGAGAAAAACTGTCAATATCCTTTATTTTAACCTTGAATATTTCGTTTATAATATTTTTTCTGCTTTTTGTTCTGACATTTATGTAATTAGAGGCATGACCGGAAAATACGCCGTCTTTTTCCTCTTCATACAAAACTTCCAGTTCTCTTCCGATAAAGCCCTTTAAAAAATCTATTTGAAGCTTTTCTCCGGTTTCTCCCATTAAAGCGGCTCGTTCATGCTTTATTTTCTCGGGAATTTGGTCTTTAAATAAAGCCGCCTTTGTTCCTACCTTAGGAGAATAGGGAAATACATGTATTTTAGAAAGCTTCATTCTTTTTGCAAAGGCCATGCTTTCTTTAAAGTCCTCATCGGTTTCTCCGGGAAAACCTACAATAATGTCTGTCGTAATGCCTACATCGGGGAAATTTTCTCTCAGGAGATTTACCGCATTTTCATATTCAGCAGCCGTATACCTTCTGTTCATGCGCTTAAGAGTATTGTCGCAGCCGGATTGAAGAGAAAGATGAAAATGCTCACATACTTTAGGCATGGCTTTAAGGGCATTTATAAAGTCATTGGTGATAACCGTAGGCTCTACAGAGCTGAAACGGATTCTCTTGATACCGTCAATCTCATGAATCTTTTTAAGGACGGAAACTAAATTAATATCTCCTAAATCTTTTCCATAAGAAGCAACATGTATACCGGCTAATACAATTTCCTTATATCCGTTTTCAGAAAGTCTTTGGGCTTCTTCCGCAATGGACTGAATGGAACGGCTTCTTACGGGGCCTCTTGCAAAGGGTATGATGCAATAGGTACAGAACCTGTCGCAGCCTTCCTGTATCTTTAAATAAGCCCTTTGCCTGTCACTAAGGCTTTCCACCGTAAGCTCTTCAAATTCCCTTTCCAGCATAATATCGGAAACACAGCTTTCCGTGCCTTTTGAAGCGGAGTAGTTTTCCACAATATTTACAATATTGGCCCTGTCTTTTGTGCCTATGATAAGGTTAACCTCTTCAATTTTAGAAACCTCCTCCGGCGCCACCTGAGCATAGCAGCCGCAGGCAACTAAAATAGCCTCAGGATTATGTTTTTTAGCCCGCCGTATCATCTGGCGGGATTTTTTATCCCCGAAATTGGTAACCGTACATGTATTTACAATATAAACATCGGCTTTTTCTGAAAATTCCGNNTGAAAGCATTAATGCTTTCATATGCTTATTATATTTTATTTTTTTAAGGCGTAACAATACCTGCCTTTTTTCTTGCAGGGCAGGGCTTATCTTCCGAATAAAATGAGCATACCCTGCATTTTAAACAGGGATTAATTTTATCCCCTGTTTTATATTTAGAAAGCCACATCGGATCGCATAAAAGGCCTTTGGCCGATGCGGCAAAATCTGCATAGCCCTTTTTTATTACTTCATCTGCCATTTCCGGTTTATCTATGCCGAAAACGCATATAACAGGGATATTTACATGTTTTTTTATATTAAAGCCCAAATTGGCTATCCATGAAAATTCATCATCTATAATCTCCATATCTTCCGGCTCTTTTGTGGAAAAGTTTGAGGATATATGAAGATAGTCTACCCCCGCCTTTTCAAAAGTCTTTGCATATTCGATGCCGCCTTTTAAATCAGGCTCATTTGCCCCGAGACGCATTCCAACGATAAAGTCGCTGTCCATATTTTCTTTTACGGCTTTGATAACTTTCTTCCCTAATAAGGCCTTATCTTTGCCGTACTCATCTTCTCTTTTATTGATATTATGGCTTAAAAACTGGCTTATTAAATACCCATGGGCGCCGTGAATCTCTACGCCGTCAAAGCCTGCCGCTTTCGCTCTCTTAGAAGCATTTACAAAATCTTCTATGACCTTCTCAAGCTCTGCTTCGGAAGCTTCTCTTATAACAACGCCGTCTTTATCCTCAAAAGAACTTGCAGTAAAAATATTTTCTATAGCAGCTGAGTTTTTGTCGGTTTTAATTCCCGCATGATGGATTTGTATCAAAGCAAGGCTTCCCTTTTCATGGATAGCATCTGCTATTTTAGAAAGGCCCGGAATAAATTCATCGCCCCATATGCCCAGCTGATTTTTTCTAAGTCTTCCGTTCTGGCTTATACAAGTAGCCTCTACAATGACAATGCCAGCTTCCCCCGATGACATATACTTGTAGCTTTCGATATTTTCTTCTGTTACAAAGCCGTCGCCTTTTGAAAGGCCGAAGCGGACAACCGGCGGATAAACCAGCCTGTTGTGAATTTCCTTATTCTTTAATTTAAAGCTTGAAAATAAATCTGCCATAGTGCTTCCCCCCGCAATATCTGCAATATTTAACTGGCTTATTATATTAATTTCCCGGCTTGTAAGAGCTTTTAAGGGCTACGACCTCATTAAAAACAAGATTTTCCGGTGTTGAAAGCTTATAATCGATGCAAAAGTAACCGTTTCTCATAAACTGGAACCTGTCTTCAACTGCTGCTTCTTTTAAAGAAGGCTCAACGTAGCAGTTTTCATAAAGTTTAAGAGAATCAGGATTTTTCCTCAGTCCGTTTTCGCTTGTTTCATCATCAAAAACAATAAAGTCAAATTCTCTTGCGGTAACTTTAAGGGCGTGAGGAGCGCTTACCCAGTGAATGGTTCCTTTTACCTTTCTGCCGTCAAAGCCGGAACCGCTTCTTGTTTGTGGGTCATAGGTGCCGTGTATCTCTGTAACATTTCCGTTTTCATCCTTCACAAAGTCTGTACAGGTAACAAAATATGCCCCTTTAAGCCTTACCTCCTGCCCGGGCGTAAGCCTGTGGAATTTCTTAGGTGCATCTTCCATAAAGTCTGAACGCTCTATATAAAGCTCTCTTGAAAAAGGCACCTCTCTCGTACCCATTTCAGGAACCTCAGGATTATTTTCAAGGGTTACGTATTCCCCTTCCCCTTCGGGGTAATTTGTTATCACAAGCTTCACAGGGTCAAGAACCGCCATTACTACTTTTGAGCGAAGCTTCAAATCATCTCTTACGCAGTATTCAAGGAAGGAATAATCTACTTTGCTGTTGGCCTTTGATACCCCTATTTTTTCAAGGAAATCAATCAAAGCTTCCGGTGTATAGCCTCTTCTTCTCATGCCTGAAAGGGTCGCAAGCCTTGGGTCGTCCCAGCCGTCAACCTCTTTATTATCTACAAGGGCCTTTAAATATCTTTTTCCTACAATGGTATTGGTAAGATAAAGCTTTGCAAATTCTATCTGCCTTGGTTTCAANNGTCCTGGAGCCATCGGGAAATTCCCCGTTTTTCATTCTCTCAAACAAATCAAGGTTTTCTTCTATCGTCCTGTTTCTATAGGGGCTTTCCTTCCCCGGGGCGTTTAATGTTCCTCTGTATTGCCTGATTTCCTCCGCTGTAAGGTCGCAGACGAAGGCCTTGCCTTTTTTAATCAGCGTAATTGCCATCTCATAAAATTGCTCAAAATAATCCGACGCAAAATAAAGCCTGTCTTCCCAATCCGCCCCAAGCCATTTAA
>DMJQ01000093.1 GCA_003457065.1 Clostridiales bacterium | reverse complement strand
ACCAGCTTTGTATCGTCACTATCGGCACCAACTTTTACTATTTCAATAATTCTCTTACCGTTACTACGACGTGCAGAGCCCAATATTCCAAGGTTTTCAAGGCTTGTGGAAAGTCTTTTGATGTTTTTAGAAATTATTTTATTGGAAAAGTTATCGTCACTTATTTCACTTAACAGGGTCGATAATTCCGTTGCTGTTCCAATGTAAATCTCTTTATCACGCATAAAAGTTTCCACCGCTTTGATAAAATTTAAGTCCTGCAAAGTTGTTTCCGAAAGACTGTCACTCAGCTTAACCCAAACATTATCAACGCTCCGTTCAATTTCCAACTCTCTGCTTTCAATATCTCTGCCGATACAAGACAGAACAGCAATCTTTTCACCACGCTTGCTTTGGCTCAATGTAAACATAGTATCTACTGCACCTTGCAGACCTGTTGAACCTGTAATTTGATTAAACACGTCACCGTCTTTTTGTTTTCTAAAATGATGAATGAGTAAAATTGAAATTTTGTATTCATCAGCTATATTTTTAAGGATTGTTAAATCAGAATAATCTGCCCCGTAACTACTTTCGGTGGTAACTCTCACCGTTTGCAAAGTGTCAATAATAATTAGTTTTGTATCGCTGTGTTCCGCAATGAAATTTCTAATACGAGTTTCAAGTTCTCCGCCTAACTTTGAAACCTCAGTGCAGAAATGAACATTGCTCGGCGCTTCATCTGTGATTTCCAGTAGCCTGTTTTGAATTCTAATCTCGTTATCCTCATAGGCGAGATACAGCGTGGTGCATTTTGTGCTTTCGTAGCCAAATACTTCTTCACCCTTAGCAACTTGTACCGAAAGCCACAAGGCAAGCCACGACTTTCCCACCTTTGCTGCACCAGCAAGAAGTGTTAGCCCTATTGGTATTAAGTTTTTAACGACAAAAGGTATTGCTACTATCTCTTTGCTCAGTAGTTCTTCCCCTGTGATGGTGTTAAATTTTTTCAATACGAAACCTCCTGTCTTGATAATCTTGTGAAATGAATATTCATTATCTAAATTATATTGATGATTGACAGTCAGTTCAATAGTTTTATATAATGTTGATAGGGTGATGTAGATTTTCAATTTTAATTAAATTTTGGATTATCAAAAACTATGGAGGGTACTATGTCAAGAACATTTGACTATTCGGAATATCAGCACGATGAATATGAAAAAGAAAAAGCACGCCATAGAGGAAATTCTTCTATCTCCTTTGACGTGTTTCAAAATAAGGTTATTGAATTAAAAGACGAGAGAGCTTTGCTCGTTTATGTAGATGATTTTTTTGAGGAAGAAAACATCTCACATATTTTTGCGGAAGTTGAAGGATACACATCAACTCAGAATTATTTAGAAAGTTATCGTCAAGAGGTGTTTAACGATAATCCTGACTATTATCAAATGGAACTTGAGAAAATCAAAGAGCAGAAACAAATAATATCTGATTACTCCAAAAAATTTGAGATTCATTCTCTATATGAAAGTGAAGAACAGGCAGACAGAGATATAGCTTTAACCTCAGCACTTGCTGGTGCAGTAATAAAGATACCTTTGGGAGAGGGGATACTGGATTTTTGTTATGCCGATTTTCGATCGGTTTTTAACAAAAACTTAGAATTTTACAGCTTGTTTTCTAATGAGATGTGGAACAAACTGCGTGAAAAAGAAAATTTACCACCGAAAGAAATGGTTATTGAAATCAAAAATAAAAATGACAGCATTGTCCAAACATATTTTAGATATACCGATGCGGTAACTGCTCTGGGTGATATTATGAACCTGTCTTTGTTTTCTCTTATCAATCCACCTGCACTGATTAATCAAAATGGCAAAGCTTATGATAGATATCAAAACTATCTCGTAAATTTGCAGCAGGCACTACTTCATTTGCTTGAGTTTTGTTATGATGAAACATATTTTCCAAAACTGTTTAAAAAGCTAACTCCTGACCAGAGGTTTGCCTTTTACAGTAAAATAAATCGCAAGCAAAGTAGCTATGAGCGTACCGAGATTTTTCAGTTAGGTTCTTTGCTCTCAGCATCATCTGTGCCTATTACGCACAGCGAACTTTCGGATAGTTTCAATTTCAGCGAGATAGATGATGAAAGTTTAATTCAGTTTGCAAAGCAGTATGATATGCCTGCAGATTTAATGAAATTGCTTTTAACAGTACCCTCATATACAACTCAGTTTTATGAATGCTCCACTGTTTTTGATATGCTGATGTTGGAGTTCACAAAAATGCTTGAGCACAACATTCGATTTAGGAAATGTAAAAACTGCGGTAAATATTTTATAATGAAAGGCAATTACGACAACTATTATTGCGATAGAGTTCCCGAAGGCGAAACAAAAAATTGCCAGACTATCGCTTCTCTTAAAAACTACAAAGAGAAGGTGTCTGATAATGTGGCGTGGAAGCTTTACAACAAATATTACAAACGCTATTTTGCGAGAATGAAAGCCGGGAATATTGAACCCGATGTTTTTAAAAAATGGCAATACAAGGCTACGGCAATGCGTGATGACTGTGTGGATGATAAAATCACCGAGCAGGAATTTGAAGAGTTTTTATTTGGTAGTTTTGTGAACAGGAAGAAGTAAAATATGAGGGAAGAAATGAAATACAGCATGCCACCTGTGATAAATGATAATTGCAAAATACTGATTCTCGGTTCATTGCCGGGAGAAAAGTCTTTGCAACTTCAAGAATACTATGCACATCCACAAAATCAATTTTGGAGAATAATATGCTCTATCCTAAATGAGCCGATGCCCAACAGCTATGATTCTAAAAAACAACTACTACTTTCCCACAACATTTCTCTTTGGGACGTTGTGCATAGTGCTCAGCGTGAGAACTCATCTCTTGATAGCCAAATAAAAAATGCTATACCTAACGACTTAGAAAGTCTTTTAAGCGAGCACAAAAATATACAGCGAATTTTACTGAATGGTGGTAAATCAAACAGTTTATTCAGAAAGCATTTTAAGCACCTTGATATTGAAGCAGTTTCTGTTCCATCAACAAGTCCTGCTTATGCGAGTATGTGTATCGAAGAAAAAATCAACCTTTGGAAGAATGCCATTTTATAGGGGGAGGTGAAAAGCATGAGCAAGTATACAGATGATGAAGTTAGAGCGATGTCAAAAATAACAATCAAAGTAGCAGCGGATTATCTGGGCATATCCCCCAACATTCTTACACTGGGCATGAGAAATAATGTTTTGCCAATCGGATTTGCCATAAAGAATGAAGATAAATACCGTGAGAGCTGGACTTATTCCATTATTCCCGAACGATTGATAGCGTACAATCATGGCAAAATCAATGAAATTCAGGTGGAGGGAATAGAGAAAAATTTAAGCACGATAATTTCTCAATTTGAAGACTTAAAGCGAGACCTACTTTTTCTATTAAGCGAAAACGAAGGATAGGAGGGATAACCTATTTTGAGGCACTCATTGAAAAAGCACCATTTAGCGAAACAGCCACAGAATTAACAAAAGATTCAGAAAATATAACAGCTATTGTTGCACAGGAGGAGAGCATCGCAGCTGAATGGGAGGAGGTGCCAAAAGTGCAAATGCCTATAATTAAATTAACCCGCAAACAGCTGTATGATGAAATTTGGGAACTGTCTGTTGCCGGGGTGGGAAGAAAATACGAAATCCCATATGCGCAACTCATGATGCAAGTCAAAAATGCCATAATACCAATTCCCCCATCTGGCTATTGGACTAAGCTTAGCTTTGGTAAGCCAACAGAAAAGATTGAGTTATCGGGTGCATTTGATGAAGTCATATCGTTGACCAAAGAATTTTCGGCGAGCAAGAAAACTGAACTCAAACCGAATAATAAACAACTGAAATCTATCGATATGCAAACATCTGAAATTATAACTTTGCCAACAGATGCTACAAACTCAGAGTTAGAACAAATTGAGCCCGAAAGCAACCAAATCGAGTGTATCATTGCAGAGTCAGTAGTAACTAACGTTGAGCCCGAAACGGTCAAGCAGTATGGACAGACGTATAATATTTATGATCGGGAAACTTTATATAAAGAAGTGTGGGCTGCACCTGTAACGGAAGTGGCAAAGAAATATAAGGTTTCGGATGTTGCAATTCACAAAGTCTGCAAATCACTGGATGTTCCAACCCCGGCTCCTGGATATTGGGCAAAACTTCGTGCCGGAAAGCCGGTAGAAAAACCACCTCTTCCAAAAAGCGACAAGACAACAAATAAAACTGGGATACAAACCGGATATACCCAACCAAATCCCGATGCTGTATCGCTGTTGGAATTTCTGTCGGAAGAAGATCGCTCGGTGTTGCTTGCAGTTGCTTCTCAAGTTGTGTTGCCAGATGCCGATGCTCGGATGCATTCCAAAATTATCGCACACCGCAAAGTTATTACGGATTGGCACAAGCAAGAGAAAGCACAAAATAATCAATGGCGACCACGTAATGCGCCACCTAAACCTTTTTTAGTGGAGGATATTTCCGAGGATTCCATTCCCCGTACTTGTCATATTATCGATGCATTGATAAAAGCATTGGAGCCTTTGGGATGCAAGCTTACAAATGAACTTTCATTTATCGTAAATGATGAAACAGTCTCCATTTCATTTTCCGAATCTCAAGATAAGGTTAACCATGTATTAACCAAGGAAGAAAATCGAAAGCTACTGGAATATGAAGAACGGAGAAAAAAATATTCATGGGAAAGCAAGCCTCAAATTCGAAAATACGATTATCATTTTAACGGCCGCTTGAGTTGTACGGTTAATGGTAGTAAAACATTTCGGGATTGCAAAGCATACCAATTAGAAGATCGCTTAGGAGATATAATCCTTGAACTTTATATTGCAGCTGAATACCTAAAACAAAAACGCCTTGCACGTGAAGAGGCTGAGCGCATACGACAAGAAGAAGCCCGCAAGAAAGAAGAAAAACGATNNTTTGACCGAACCATAGCATTGGAAAACTTAGCTGAGGATTTTGATACCGCTTGTAAAATTCGCGCCTATATCGAAGCATATAAGAAAAGTCATTCAGATGAAGATGTTTCAGAGTGGGTTGCTTGGGCGAATAAAAAAGCAGATTGGTATGATCCGACTATATCAAAAGAAGATCCATTGCTTGGCACTCGGGAGCACGAGAAAGGTAAAGATGCAAAAACTCCAAAACACGCAGGATATTACTGGTAAGTTTAGTTATTGTCATACAGCAAAGCGGAGCCGTATTCCTTTGATACCTCTCCGCTTTTGTTTATGAAGAAATTGGTGCTGATATGACTAATACATCACGCCTATTTTATTCCCATTTTCATACATGCCTTCAACATATACGCACTCGTTTTCACCCATATTATCTACCCAGCCGAAGCCTAAGAGATAACCTTGCTTTTGACCATCTATGATACGAATATCACCGTTTTTAGGGGTAGGTGCGTTGGTTGTTGAAGTCACATTTGCCTTTGTAGCTGTTTGTGTGGTCGGGGTCGGGGTGTTGTTCGATTCTTCTTTTTTTGTCGGCTGTGATGGGGAGGTTTCTGTTGGTGTAGGTTCAGTACATTCCTCTGTTTGGGTGCTGATTTGAGGCATTTCTTGGGCTACGATTGGCTTTGTTTCAGCGCGTGGGGTGTAAGCCTTATTCACCTCCACAAGCTCTGACACGGGGCGATTTGTGGGTAGATTTGGTGGTGTTTNNCTCTTTTTCATCTTCTGAACCTCCTGTTGGCATAAAGAAACCCCCAGCTTTTTGAGAATAAATTTCATCAAGCTGAGGGTTGTATTTCTGTAATTCAGTTGTCAGCTCAAATCCTAATTTAAAGCCTTGAATGAAACTTGCTTTGGTTTGATAGTTGCAAATCATTTCTAAGGCATCAATAATTCGCAGAACTGTTTTTCTATCTTCTCTGGATAGCTTGTCAATTAGAATTTTGTGATTTTCCTCGATAGAAGTTTTAAGCTCTGTAAATTGTTGCGTCTTGTAGAAATTGTGGTATAGGTCATCTAATTTTGTTGGCATATTCTCGTCCTCCTTTAGTAACACAAAATACCACAGAAAGAAAAGAATAGCTATACAAACATTGAATTTGTAGATTGATATTATTTTGATATTTTAGAAATGTTATCATTTTGTTATCAGTGTGGTTAATTGAAACTTATCTACTGTATAAA
>DMJQ01000070.1:1948-17301 GCA_003457065.1 Clostridiales bacterium | reverse complement strand
TATTAGCGGCCATCCTCTTTCGGAATATGAAAAGGAACTTGAAAAAGCTGCCAACACAAACACGAGTGAAATAGCTGAAATCAGGGAATCGGACGAAAACGTACGTCTGAGTGACGGCAGCAGAGTTGTCATAGGCGGAATAATTATAAAAAAACAAAACAAAATAACTAAAAATAATAATATGATGGCGTTCATCACACTGGAAGATTTGTACGGCACAGTGGAAGGAATTGTTTTTCCGAGAATTTACGAAAACTATAAAGAAATTTTATATGAGGACAATCTAATATTGGTTGAAGGAACAATTGACGCGTCAGAAGAAGATGCGCCGAAACTCATATGCAATAAAATCTCGGAACTGAAGAAAGAAGCACCTTTAAAATCGGGAAAAACACGAAAATTGTATTTAAAAGTTAAAAATACGGAACATTATAAAAAAGTAAAAAGAGAAATTTACTATAATATTTGTAAACACACCGGCAATGACTGTGTTATAATTTATAACGAGCAGGAAANNATATAGAGAGTGAAGATTTAATCAAAAGCTTGATTAACTTGCTTGGAAATAAGAACATAGCGATAAGGAAATAATAATTTCAACATATAAATTGGTTCAACAGTGCAGCTGCTAAATTGCTGTTAATCGGTTGTAAGTATTGTTTCATCAATTGCCTATCAATTGTTAGGGAGGAATCATTATGAGGAAAATCGGAGTACTGACCAGCGGCGGAGACGCACCGGGAATGAATGCTGCAATCAGAGCAGTTGTCAGATATGGAATTTATAACAGCATCAGCGTTATAGGAATCAAAGACGGATACAGTGGTCTGGTAGAAGGTGAAAGCATTGAAATGAATCTTTCATCTGTTGCCGACATAATTCACAGGGGAGGAACAGTTCTGGGAAGTGCCAGAAGCGAAGAATTTCAGGAACAGGAAGGATTCAATAAAGCGTTGAAAAATATTAAGTATCTTGGAATAGACGGCCTTGTGACAATAGGAGGGGACGGCACGTTTCAGGGAGCGCTGGCGCTGGGAAAAGCTGGAGTTCCCGTTGTGGGAATACCCGGAACCATAGATAATGATCTGCCGTACACTCAATATACTCTCGGATTTTTCACTGCACTTACAACGGTTTTGGAGTCTGTAGAAAAAATAAGGGATACTTCTTCATCTCACAGCAGGACTAACGTAATTCAGGTCATGGGAAGAAACTGCGGAGATATAGCTCTTTATGCTGGGCTTGCGGGAGGAGCCGAAATGGTTATTATTCCCGAAGTTGAGTATAATATTGATGAGGTGTGCGATAAAATAATGCAGGGCAGAGCTCGGGGCAAAAAGCACAGCATCATAATTCTTGCTGAAGGTGCCGGGGATGCAAAAGACATAAGCGAACTTATTGAAAACAAAACCGGCATAACCACCAGGTATTCGATTCTCGGATACACTCAGCGTGGAGGCACTCCTTCTGCATTTGACAGATTGATAGGGAGCCAGATGGGAGCGAGAGCAGTTCGGCTTTTAAAAGAGCATTGTGAAAGCAGGGTGCTCGGAGTCAGCGGAAATGAAATATTTGACATGGATATGGAAGAAGCATTGTCAATGGAGAAAAAATTTGATGAAACGACATATGAACTGACAAAGATACTGTCAATATAGCAAGGTAGAAAATAAAATATTATTCTGCATGGTTTAAGGATTTCGGCAGAAGCAGCAGTTCTGCAATGTCTTGCCGTAGGCTTGGCTTTGCAATTGTTAACAGGGGAGATGATTTAATTGAGGAAAACAAAAATAGTGTGCACCATAGGACCGGCTTCGGAAAATGGAAAAACTTTCAGAGAATTGGTTTCAAACGGATTAAACGTGGCAAGACTTAACTTTTCTCATGGCACACATGAAGAACATAAAGTAAAAATAGATACGATAAAAAAAGTAAGAGAAGAATTGGATACTTCAACGGCAATAATGCTTGATACAAAAGGACCTGAAATAAGAACAAGGGATTTTGAAAACGGTGCGGTTGAACTTGCAAAGGATCAGGAATTTATACTGACCACAAGAAATATACTCGGCAGCAGCAAGATTGTCAGCGTTACATATGACGGTTTCGCGCATGATGTTAAAGCAGGGGACATCGTGCTCATCGATGATGGACTGATAAGTCTGGAGGTTGTTGAAGCAATTAATGATACCGATTTGAAATGTGTTGTTAAGAACGGCGGAACAGTAAAAAATAAAAAAGGAATCAACATTCCCAATGTTAATATAAATCTGCCTGCATTGACAGAGCGTGATATTGAGGATATTAAATTTGGAATTGAACAGGGTGTGGACTATATAGCGGCATCTTTTATCAGAAAAGCTGATGACGTGATTTCCATCAGAAGGATTCTGGAAGAAGCCGATGCCGACAACATAATGATTATATCCAAGATCGAAAACAGGCAGGGCGTTGAAAACATCGATGAAATAATCGAGGTTTCTGACGGAATAATGGTTGCGAGGGGAGACCTGGGAGTTGAAATCCCGGCTGAAGAAGTTCCTCTGGTGCAGAAAACGCTCATCAGTAAATGCAACACCGCAGGCAAGCCGGTTATTACGGCAACTCAGATGCTTGATTCCATGATGAGAAACCCGAGGCCGACGAGAGCGGAGGTTTCCGATGTTGCCACGGCAATATTCGAGGGCTCTGATGCCATAATGCTTTCAGGGGAAACAGCATCCGGCAGCTATCCGGTGGATGCTGTTAAAACAATGTCAAGAATTGCGGTAATGATTGAAAATTCATTAGATTACGAAGAAATATTAAAAACAAAAAATGTCGGATTTGCCAACAGCATAACAGATTCCATAAGTTTTGCAACCTGCAGGACTTGTCTGGATTTAAAAGCATCCGCAATTATATCTGCAACTTCATCGGGATATACGGCTGCGGCAGTATCAAAATACAGACCTGTGGCGCCAATAATCGCCGCAACGGAAAGCGAACAGGTTATGCGTAAGCTGTCTCTTTACTGGGGCGTTTATCCAATAAAAATAAGCAAGATGAATTCGACAGATGAAATAATCGAAAAATCCGTCGACAAGGCACTAAAGCTTGGATATATAGAAAACGGAGATCTGATCGTCATTACGGCAGGTGTTCCCGTGGGAATATCAGGAAGCACAAATTTATTGAAGGTGCACATTGTCAGCGAGCTTCTTTACAGGAAGACAGGTGCAGGAAAAGNNCGGTCATAGGAAGAGCAAGAGTCGCAAAAAATGCCGCAGAACTTAGGGATAAATTTGAAGATGGGGATATAATAGTAATGGTGGCTACAGATAAGGATGTAATTGACCTGATGGCAAGAGCATCAGCAATCATAACGGAAGGTGCCGGTCTCACTTCTCACGCATTTATTGCAGCATTGAGTCTTGGAAAAGAAGTTGTAGTGGGAGCGGAAAACTGCACAAAGGAAATAAAAGACGGAGAATTATTGACGGTTAATGGAAAACAAGGCGTTGTTTACAGGGGGCAGGCAAGAATAATGTAACAAGGGGTGTGTAATATAGAAAAATACAAAAGCATATTAAAACTGTCGCTGCCCATATTATTTGTAATATTAATTATTTTATTGATGGTATTCAGCAGATCAACATTCAACTGGCTTAAGGATTCATTTAAACCTGTTATTTATGCTCTGATGCTTTCATATCTGCTGGATTCGGTGGTGACATTTTTTGTCAGAAGGCTGAAGGTGAGACGGTGCCAGGGAATACTGCTCGCCTTCATACTGCTTGCGGGACTGATCGGATTCTTAATATACATGCTTGTGCCGCAGATTTTAGATAACATCAACAACATAGTATATTTCATCATGGAAGGAAATATTGACATTGTTCAAATAGTAAACGGCATAAAAAGCAAGATTGATAATCACTACATCCAATTTGCCGCTGATTATATTTTAGCTACAAGTGAAGCGGTGAAAAATCTTATTAACAGGACTCTGATTGATATGTCCGGCATACTTATGAGATTCGTTGCAAATATCGGCTCAGGTGCGGCGGCAATCTTTACGAGCTTCATAATCAGCATCTATATGCTGATTGAAAAGGAAGATATCCTGGCAAGAGGAAAAAGGTTCGTATTTGCATTTTTTGATGAAAAAAGTGCCAGAAAAACACTTCATATTTTCACTGATGCAAACAGGATATTTAAAAGCTTCTTAAACGGAAAATTTTTAGATTCGTTTATTGTGGGTGTAATATGCGCAATTGTGTTTTATATATTTAAAGTCCCTTATGCTCCGCTGATGGGATCAATAATAGGAGTATTTAATGTAATTCCGTACTTTGGACCCATAATAGGATCGGTTCCCGTTGTCTTGGTTTCTTTTTTTGTGGATCCTCCAAAGTCGATTACGGTATTGCTAGTTATTATAGTTGTCCAGCAGCTGGATGCCAATTTCCTTGACCCGAGAATCGTGGGAGGAAATGTAGGCGTGAGTCCTTTTTGGATTATCACATCCGTAACTGTGGGAGGAAATTTGTTCGGAGTTCCCGGCATGATCCTTGGAGTGCCCATAGTGGTGCTAATTAAAACAATTATCGAAGAATCTGTAAATCTTCGTTTGATTGAAAAGGGAATGGGCGAAATAGAAAAAGATAAAATGAAGACTAACAATAAAAAAACCTGCTGACTCAGAACTGACACAGCAGGTTTTTTTATATGTNNTTCCACCGCCCCCGGCTCCTCCGACAGAATTTTCATCAATTTGTCTTGGGAACAGTCTTGGGAATGATGGGCATAGACTTGGCTGTTCCGGAGCTAATTGTACAAAGCCTGTAGAAAGAACGCATAATTGTACAGGAACTACAACTTTCTTTTCGCAGGAGATGCACAATGAGATAATCAGGTTAACTGATAATTCACCTGTTTTCGGGTCGATAGTGAAATCTCTTTGAATGCTGTTGGTTGCCAGTCTTACTACGCAGTCAAGGTTGCAGAATTCAGTGAATCTCGGCAGGAATGCCGTATCGAATACTGAAGGTATGCAAATTTCAAAGAAGTTGGTCAATATTAACGGATTGCATTCCGGAGCAATTTCAATAATTGCAGAAAGTGTGATTATGCTTTCATTGTTTGAATCGCACGGAGTTACTACTAAATCCATTTCAACTTCAATACATCCTGAAACTTCAATATTTTGTGTCCCGAATACAGGAGTGCCCTGTTCTTCGTCATCACAGAACTGAGTGTCAGCCCATATTAATTTCTGGCTCAGCGTGCCGTCTGGTCCTATTACCTTGTAGTCGCAGCCGTCTTCTTTTTTAACGAATTGTCCTCCCGACAATGTTGTCATGGGGTTGATTTTTAAATTGCAGTCATCATTGATGTTATCCGGATTAAAGAATTTTCTGCATCTGACATCTGCTATTCGAATGATGTTTGTTCCACATCCTATTCTTGGTTCGAATACAGTATCCGGAGCAGTTTTTAAACCTTGTAGATTAAATAGTACAGCGTCGTAAACTTTTTGTACGTATATTGGTTCTGTTACTACATTTCGTAGTGTGCCATCCCAATCGCAGCCCGATTGACCGGTGCAGCATCTTTCGGCTACTCCGCCGCCGGTACCAAGGACAGCATCTTTTCTATCTGAGCATTTCATGCTTATATAACCTCCTCATAATTTGTGTGACTTTACTTTAATATATTCGTATCAATAATAGTTGTGACTGACATATATATAAAAAAATATAATATCATATGGTATGTGATTCTATGGTTGAATTTATTTGTACGATAGTGTAAAGTAGTAACAACAACATTAATTAATTGGAGGTAATATGAAACTGCCGGTAGTTACATTTGAATTTGAAAACGGTGATGTGGTAAAAGCTGAGCTTTATCCTGAGACAGCTCCCAATACCGTGAGAAACTTTATATCATTGATCAACAAAAAATTTTACGACGGTCTGACATTCCACAGAGTTATAAAGGGATTTATGATTCAGGGCGGATGTCCTAAGGGAAACGGAACAGGCGGACCGGGATATTCAATTAAAGGTGAATTTGCATCAAACGGTTTTAAAAATGATCTGAAACATGATGAAGGAGTTCTGTCAATGGCAAGAGCCATGTCACCGAATTCGGCGGGCTCACAGTTTTTTATCATGCATAAAAAATCGCCCCATCTTGATGGGCAATATGCAGCATTCGGCAAGGTGACGGAAGGTCTTGATGCAGTTAATAAGATTGCAAACACAANAACAGATTACAGTGACAGGCCGGTTGATGAAGTAAGGCTGAAAAAGGTAACGGTTGATACTTTCGGAGAAAATTACGAAGAACCGGAAAGAGTATAACAAGCGGGGTGCACCCCGCTTAAATTTTCTAATAAATAATTAATTAATATGGAACAAATTTACATCGTGACCGTCTAATAGATTGTGATAATAAAAATATAAAAAAAGAGGGTAAGAGAGATGGATAATTCAACATTAATTTTTTCTGCGGCAGCTGTTGTAGTTGTAGTGCTGGCAATTTTTTTGTTTTGGAGAAAAGTGCCGGCAGATAAAGCAATGGTTATAACCGGACTTAAGAAAAGAGTGTTGTCCGGCAAAGGCGGGTTCATGATACCGTTTTTAGAGACTTCATGCGTAATATCATTAGAAAATATGTCTATGACGACAGATGTTAACGAAGCTCCTTCAAAGCAGGGCATTTTTGTAAACATTGTAGGCACCGCAGTAATTAAGGTGAAAAATGATGCACAGAGTATTTTTGCTGCGATAGAACAATTTTGCAGCGGCGGAGCTAAAAATTCAGTCGGAACAATAAAGGGTATTGTGGAACAAATTCTTGAAGGTAAATTGAGAGGAATTATCTCAACACTTACCGTAGAGCAAATCAATGAGGACAGAGCTTCTTTTGAACAAACTNNGCGGATATAAGGGCAGAGCTGGAATCAATGGGACTGATGCTGGTATCCTATACAATTCTAAAAATAAGCACTCAGGGCGGGTATCTTGAAAACCGTGCAATTCCTCAAATAGCACAGGCGAAATCCGACGCGGATATTGCGACAGCAGAAAGAAAAAGGGACACGGAAATAAAGACAGCAGATGCCGTGAGGATAGGGCAAAAGGCAAAATTGGAAGCAGATACCGCCATTGCAGAATCCGAAAGAGACAAGAGCATTAAAGTAGAAAGCTACAGGGCGGAGCAGGACAGAGCAAAAGCAGATGCAGATATTGCATATAAATTAAAGGCAATTGAAAATGAACGGCAGATAGCGGAACAGCAGGCGGAATTAGCCAGGAAAAATGCAATAGTAGTTGAAGAAAATCTGGTAGCTGAAATAAAAAAACCTGCCGACGCGAAAAAATATGAAGCTGAAGTAAAAGCGGAAGCTGACAAGATTATTACGATAAAAATGGCACAGGCGGAAGCTGAGGCAATTAAAATAAAAGCAGAGGCAGAAGCGGAAGCCATAATAGCAAAGGGAAGAGCGGAAGCAGAAGCCATAAAGGCAAAGGGGCTTGCCGATGCTGAGGCGAAAAATAAATTGGCGGAGGCAATGTCCAAGTATGAAGAAGCGGCAATTGTAGAATTAATGGTTTCAAAGATGCCTGAGATAATGAAGGAAGCAGCAAAACCTATGGAACAGGTTGATAAAATCACGATTATAGATAATGGTGGAAACGGAGGGGCATCAAAAGTTTCAAAGATTGTAACGGATGTTACAGCTAATGGATTCCAGGTATTAAAAGATGTTACGGGAATAGATATTGTCGATTTGATAAACAAGGTTTCAAATAAAGATGCGGAAGTGAAAGCACTTGAGACAAAAAGTGAAGAGAAAGCAGAAGAAGCAGGCGCACAAAAAACAATAGCTGCATCAGAAATTTACAATGAAAATGTGTAACCATATCATGCATTTGGCATACCGTCCTGCCATATGGTAAAAACTTTCATGCTTAGATGTATAACGGTGGAGAATAAATGAAAAGATTTACGATGATATCGGTGATGATTGTGGCAATCATCAGTGTTATATTATTAATTAATATAAATATAATTTTTCAGGAGGGAAATCCAATTACTGTTTTCAGGGGGATTTTCCCGTTAAGCAGCTCGGAAACTTTTGTGAAGATAAAGGATAATCCTGTTACATATGTTACAATAACCGATGATGCGGACGATTTATTTGCATATATTGAGGAATCCGATAATGTCAGTTATAAAGAACAAGTGGGCTTAGGCCACATTTTTGAGAACAGAAATAAAGTTGTCATTTTAACTTCCCGTCAGTATACACGCAACTATCAAATCTGGGAATACAGCAAAAAAGATTTTAAGGTTGTGGGATATTATTCGGGAGATTTGTTTAATGAGCCGGTGGAAAACCTTCAGACAGATAAATTAACGCATGTGATGTATGCATTTTTAATTCCGAGGGCTGACGGCAGTCTGGTGGATTTGGAAAAACCCGAACAGCTTAAAAAGCTTGTCGAACAGGCTCATGATGATAAAGCGAAAGTTTTCATATCTCTCGGAGGCTGGAGCTATGAAGGGGAGAAACTTGAGCCTGTTTTTAAGGAAATAGCATCTTCGGATGAAACAAGAAAATTTTTCGTTAATAATGTTCGTGATTTTGTGGATGAATATAATCTGGACGGTGTGGAACTTGACTGGGAGCATCCAAATAACAGCACTGCGGAGGATTATGAAAAGCTTGTGACGGAACTGAGCGACGCTCTCGTTTCACAAGGCAGGGAGCTGTCAGCGGCACTGAACGGCTCATGGTATGACGACTGGGGCGGAGAAGAAATAAGCGTCATAACAAAGAACAGTCTGGACAGGTTCAGTTTTATAAATGTTATGTCATACGACATGAATAACGATGAGCACAGCCCCATGTGGTTTTTTGAAAATTCTCTGGACTATTGGCTAAACAGAGGAGTAAGTCCGGAAAAAATTGTAATGGGACTGCCGCTTTATGCAAAGCCAAGCCGGCTGCAGTACAGGCAGTTGGTGGATATGCATCCTGATTATGCCTATATTGATTATGCTCCCACAGCTCCGCTTGAATCATATTATAACGGACTGAATACTCTACGGGAAAAAACTTCTGTTGCATTGAAAAGGGCGGGCGGTGTTATGCTCTTTGATGTAAATGAGGATGCTTCGGATGATGAATACAGTGCGGTATCCATGATATACAGGCTTTTGAATGAAGAATTTAATTAAGAATTATGTATGCTCTTTAATTCCGACAGCTGCATACTTGCAATAACTATTGAATTTAAACATTATTGCGGATGCAAGCAGTTGTCGGTAATTTTTATCGCAGTTATTTTTTCATGCTGATTAAACCTATGGCTATGCCTATGCCTGAGCCGACAGCTAATCCGAGGCCGATATTATCAAGCATAAGACCGAGGGATACGCCTAAAGCTGTTCCTATGCTTATTCCTATGGCTAAATTTTCATCATCTTTTTTATCGTTCATAAAGTCCTCCAGCCGTTAACTTTCACTACTTATTATAGCATGTTAAAAATGATTCGGATAGTGCCTTATTTTCGCCATTATTATAAATGGTCTGAAATGTGATTTTGGCGAAGTTGATTATGATGTGGTACAATATTTGATAGATGACGACAGGCATAGCAAAGAAAATTAAGATATTTTTTAATATTTTTGAGGTAAATTATGTGGGTTAGATGAATAAAGATTTATGGAGGGAAAGATAAATGGGAAAAGTAAAACTAACTGTGATAGAAAGTAACTGTAGAGGTGGTAACTGTAAAAAAGGTGATGAATACATAGTAGGAGATTTATGTCCTCCAATATGCCATGAACTTTGGAATTGCATATATCCTTTTGTTTATGCTTTGCAAAACGGTGCAGATTTAGATTATGGAAACGGGCGTTCAAAACAATTTAACGCAAAATGTCCGGATGTCGGTAGAGTATGTATTCATGGTGAATATATAGAAAAGTAATGTTCCAAATAATTCCGTATATATTAAGTTACAATTTGTATTTAAGGTAAGCAATTATTAAAAATTCAGCGGAGTAAATATTTTAATATTAGTATATTCTTTATTTTTAGTGGGATGCGGCAATGCTGTTTCAAGTGTTGATTCAGCAATTCTTTGGGTCGCACCTCTGCGTTGCCCAAAGGCTTGCTGTATCATTAATATTAACATTTAAAACCAAAATCCATACGCGTAATTTGATACACTCCCGGATCTGCAAATATTTCTATTGAATCGCCGTATAACTATACATACGGCGTGTGAAAGAACGAGTTAAAGCACTGCTTTATTTATCTTTGAACTCTTCCTGAACCGTCTCCTTGAACTAATTTTTCTACTTCTTCTACTGAAACCATATTAAAGTCGCCTAATATTGTGTGCTTTAATGCTGAAGCAGCAACACCGAATTCTAAAGCATCCTTAAAATCTTTACCTTGCAGCAATCCACAAATTAATCCTGATGCGAAGGAATCTCCTCCACCCACCCTATCAACGATTCTAATATCGTATTTCTTTGAATGATAGAATTCATTACCATCATAAATACAAGCTGACCAGCCGTTATCAGAAGCAGAATAGGATTCTCTTAATGAACTTACAACATATTTAAAGTTAAACTTTTCTATCATTTGCTTAAATATACTTTTATAAGATTCTAACTCTAATTCACCTGTTGTTACATCCGTTTTGCCCGGTTTAAAGCCTAATGTTAATTCTGCATCTTCTTCATTACCAATACAAACATCAACATATTGCATTAATCTGGTCATCACTTCCTGTGCTTTTTCTGGTGTCCATAATTTTTTCCTGTAGTTTAGGTCTACAGAAACTGTAACATTATGTCTATTAGCTGCTTTTAATGCTTCTTCTGTTAAATGCATGGCTTTTTCACCTAAAGCCGGTGTGATGCCGGAAAAATGGAACCAATCAGCATCTTTAAATATTTCATCAAAATCAAATTCAGAAGCATCTGCCTCTGCGATTGCTGATTTAGCTCTATCATAAATTACTTTAGATGGTCTCATGGATGCCCCTGATTCTAAATAGTAAATACCAACTCTATCTCCCCCTCGAACTATGTAATCTGTTTTGACTCCATATCTCCTAAGATGATTTACAGCTGATTGACCTATTTCATGTTTAGGTAGTTTAGAAACAAAATGAGCATCAAAACCATAGTTTGCCAATGAAACTGCAACATTTGCTTCTCCGCCGCCATAAGTTACATTAAATGAATCCGATTGAACAAATCTTTCATATCCGGGAGTAGATAACCTAAGCATTATTTCTCCCAAAGTTATAATTTTTTTCATTTTTTCCTCCAAATTTATTTATTTCTTGCTTCACTAATTTTAGCCACGAATTCTTTAGCTGTCTTTGTCATATCTTCCCTTGTCCCTTTTGTTAAATTGCCCCCTACACCTACTGCTATGCAGCCATTTTTAATCCATTTATCAACATTATCTAAGCTAACACCTCCGGTAGGCATAAAAGAAGCATGTGGTAATGGACCTTTTATTGCCTTAATAAAATCAGGGCCAAATGCACTTCCGGGGAAAACTTTTATTATATCTACACCTGCTTCCATGGCTTGTATCATTTCTGTTAAAGTCATGCATCCTGGCATATAAGGAACTTGATATCTGTTACATAATTTTGCTGTTTCTAAATCAAAAGATGGACTTACTATGTATTTGGCACCTGCTAATATAGCGATTCTTGCAGTTATGCTGTCTAAAACAGTCCCAGCTCCAACCAATAATGAATCGCCAAANNTGTGAAGGTGATTTCAATTGAATCAATTCCACCATCCATACATGCCAAAGCTACCGATTTAGCCCTTTCACTGTTTTCTGCTCTAACTACAGCAACAATACCAACCTTTTCAATTCTTTTTAATACTTCATACTTTTTCATATTTATCTCCTTTAAAATAGTTTCACAATGCAGCAGTTGATGGTGCTTTAGGTGATTTAATTGAAGAAAAAGCGGAAAAATTAGGTTTACACGTAATTGGTTACATGGAATAAGGATTCCGTAACGTATTCTCAGTAAAACCAATAACCAAAATGGATGATTTTAAAGGTGTAAAAATTCGTACAATGCAAAATGAATACCACATGGCTGCATTTGAATCATTTGGAGCTATGTCTACCGCAATGGCAGCTAATGAACAATTTACTGCATTACAACAAGGTACAATTGATGCAGCAGAAAATGCTGTTGCAAACTGTTTAGCTAACGGTTTCTATGAGATTACTAAAAACATTACATATACAGATCATGCTTTTGTTTATATTCCAATATTAATGTCAGATGATGCATGGAATAAGATACCTGAAGATTTAAGAAAACCTTTCTTAGAAGCAGTTAAGAAAGGATATGAAGCTCAAAGACANNAAAAGCAGAATTAGAAAATTTGGGTGTTACATTCCACGAAATAGATAAAGCAGCGTTAATGAATGCATACAATAATGCTGCTGCAGCCAAGGGATATACATTTGACCCGGCATGGCAAGCAGCTGTTGATGAAGCAAAAAAATAATAAAAATTAAATTGCAACTTTTTTGGGAGGCGCAAAAAATTAGTGCCTCCTATAACTATTATTAAAAACAACATAATTGTTTATAAATGTAAAAAGATAGGAGAATAGTATGAAGAAATTATTATCTTTCTTGCAAAAGATTGAAAATTTAATTATGATAATAACTTTTTCGGTTATGGTACTTGCGTCATTTGGTCAAGTTTTAAACAGAAATATTTTCAAAATGCCAATATCATGGTTTGAGGAAGTAGCAGTATATTGTATGATTTATATGGCTTTATTGGGAACTGAAATTGGATTAAGAGATGGCTCTCAAGCATCAATTACAGCATTTACAGACAAATTAAAAGGTAATGTTAAAAAGGTTGTAGATATTGTAGCAAGATTGGCTGTAATTATATTTTCTTCGGCGATGTTTTATAATGCAGTTGGTATGTTTCAGAAACAAATGCAAACAGGTCAAACATCCCCTGCATTAAAATTACCCATGACTGTGCCGTACTTTGCATTGCCCCTTAGTTTTGGAATAATTACAGTAGTACAGACTGCTACATTAATATATATACTCTTAGGAAAAAATAAAGATAAAATGGATGGGGAGGTACAATAATGACAGGTATTATTCTTTTTGGCTCTTTTGCGTTATTATTAATCATTGGAGTTCCAATATCAATGTCCTTAGGAATTGCTTCAATGATAACCATTATTGGCAGCCCTGACATTACACTATCCGTTGGAGTTATAGCGCAAAGAATTTTTGGAGGACTTGAGTCTACATCGATAATGGCAATTCCTTTTTTCGTATTAGCGGGAAATTTAATGACAAAAGGCGGTATTTCACGCCGATTAGTTGATTTTGCCAACTCATTGGTAGGTGGAATTCGTGGTGGTATGGGAATGACATTAGTTTTATCATGTGCTTTTTTCGCTGCATTGTCAGGATCTGCACCTGCAACTGTTATTGCAATAGGCTCGATGCTTTACTCTGATATGGTTAGGTTAGGATATCCTAAGGAAAGAACTGCCGGTTTATTGGTTGTTGCAGGTGGATTAGGACCTGTAATTCCGCCAAGTATTATCATGGTTGTTTATGCAACTTTAACCGGAGCATCTGTAGGAAATATGTTCAAGTCAGGCCTTTTTATTGGAGCTCTGATAATGGCAGTATTAATGGTTCAAGTATTTATTTATGCAAAAAAAGAAAATTGGCCTAAATCTGGAAAGAAAATAACTTTTAATGAATTAATCAAAACATTTTTAAACGCAATACCTGCTTTATTATTGCCTATAATAATTTTAGGAGGTATCTACTCAGGATTGCTAACACCTACAGAATCTTCTGCTGTAGCAGTTGTTTGGTCATTTATTGCAGGTTTGTTTATTTACAGAGAACTAAAAGTAAAAGATTTAGTTCCTATTATATTGAATTCTGCAAAAGGTGCAGCAATGATATTATTTATTATGGCTACGTCAACAGCTTTTTCTTGGTTATTCTCATTCTCCGGATTATCAAGTACAATTGTACAAGCAATAGTCGGTATGAATCTTAGCCCTATTATGTATTGCTTTATAGTAGCTATTATATTGCTGATCTTTGGAACTTTTATGGAAGGTATTGCAATTGCAGTATTAATGGTACCAATATTATGGCCGATAGCACAAAGTTTAGGAATTGACGTAATTCATTTTGGTATGATTGTTTCAATATCAAATGTTATCGGTACAATGACTCCTCCTGTTGCAGTTAATATTTTCTCTGCAAGCAGTGTATCTAAACTTAAGATTGGTGAAATTGTACAAGGACAGATTCCATTCTTTATTGGATATATAGCTGTATTTTTCTTAGTTATATTTATACCAAAACTAAGTACATTTTTATTTTAATTTAATTAATTAATTGGGAGGTCATTTAAATGAAATTTGGAAATAAAGAACGTATGGAAAAATGGAGAGTTCAATCACCTGAAGAACCTGGTTTTCATAAAGTTATAGTTCCTGAAGCATGCGAATGCCAAGAGGCACATATATTTAGACTTAATTTATTAAAAGATGAATCTTATAAATTGGAATCAGGTAATTTAGAAATTCATCCCGTGTTACTTAAAGGTGAAGCTTCTCTAAGTGAACATGAAGTATTAAATCAAGATATGGTTAGATATGATTCTTTTTATATCCCTGCAAAAAATTCGATTAAAATTACAGCTAAAGAAGATTGTATATTTTACATAGCTGGTGCAAGATATGAAGGAATTGGAGAACCTTCATTTCGTAGATGGGATCCTACTCTTCCTATTGGTGATATTCACCAGATTCACGGCTCAGGCGCAGGAGAAAGAGAGGTAATGTTTACGCTTGCACCTCAAGATTCGGCCTCAAGATTAATAGCCGGATTAACATGGAGCAGAGAGGGCACATGGACTAGCTGGCCGCCGCATCAACATGAAAAAGATTTAGAAGAAGTATATTGTTATTTTGATATACCCGCACCAAAATTTGGTTTTCATATCAGTTATTTAAAAAGCGGCGAAGTTGATGAAATTGTAACTCATACCGTGCATTCAGGAACTATGGTTCAAGCTCCATGTGGATATCATCCTACAGTAGCAAGTCCTGGTTCTAAAAATGCATATTTCTGGGTATTAGCTGCGTTCACACCAACAAGTAGAAGATATGACTTAGCAGTAGAAGATCCGGCTTTTAAAAATAAATAATATGTAAAAATAAATAATATGTAATAAGAAATAGGAGGTCAAAATGAATTTATTTGATTTAACAGGAA
>DMJQ01000070.1:0-1911 GCA_003457065.1 Clostridiales bacterium | reverse complement strand
GTAAATGCCGCAGGAATTCAAAGAAGACATAAGAGCGAAGAATTTCCAAGGACTGACTGGGATGAAGTTTTAGAAGTTAACTTCACGGCACCATTTATATTATGCCAATTAGCAGCAAAGGAATTTATGAAAACTGGGTATGGTAAAATAATCAATATTTCTTCAATGTTAGCATTCTTTGGTGGATACACTGTACCTGCATATGCTGCAGCTAAAGGTGGAGTTACACAAATTACTAAAGCATTTTGCAACGAATGGGCTGAAAAGGGAATTAATGTTAATGCTATTGCACCCGGATATATGGCAACAGCAATGAATACAGCTTTATTAGACCAAAATAATCCAAGAAATAAAGAAATAACTGACAGAATTCCAGCTAAGAGATGGGGAACTCCGGAAGATATGAAGGGAGCTTGTATATTTTTAGCTTCTCATGCTTCGGATTATTTAAATGGGGCAATAATTCCTGTGGATGGAGGATATCTAGTAAAATAGATAATAGTGAACTATGAAAGTTATAATAACGGATTGTGATCATAAAAATATAGATTTAGAGACAGAACTTCTAAATGAAGCAGGATTAGATTTTAAATTGTTGCAGTGTAAAACTGAAGAAGATTTAATATCTCAATGCCAAGATGCTGAAATATTTATAAATCAATATGCTCCAATAACAGAAAAGGTGATGAAGTCACTTGAAAAATTAAAATTAGTCATTCGCTACGGGGTTGGAGTAAATAATATTGATGTTTCAGCAGCATCAAAATTAGGCATTCAGGTATGTAATGTACCTGATTACGGAATGAATGAAGTAGCAGATCATGCAATTGCACTAATGTTGTCTCTTACACGTAAAGTAGTATTAATGAATGATTATACCAGAAAGGGACAATGGGATTACACTAAATCAATTCCTGTAAGAAGAAATAGCACATTGACTGTAGGGGTTGTAGGTTTGGGCAGAATTGGAAGAAACTTTGCTAAAAAAGCTCATGCGTTGGATTGTAAGGTTATTGGATACGACCCATTTTATAAACAAACTGAAGGATTTGAATTTATAACTCCGGTTAGTATAGATCAATTAATGAGAGAATCAGACATCATATCTATTCATTGTCCTTTAGAGGGAGCAAGAGATTTATTTAATGAAGAAGCTTTTAAGAAAATGAAAAATACTGCCTATATAATAAATGTAGCTCGTGGTGGTATAGTAAATGAAACAGACTTAGATAAAGCATTGGAAAATGGCGATATAGCAGGAGCTGCATTAGACTGTGTTGAGCCGGAACCTATTGATCCAAACTCACCTTTATTTCGTCACGAGAATTTCATTTGTACTCCTCATATGGCATGGTATTCAGAAGAAGCATCAATAGAATTAAAACAAAAAGTTGCACAGGAAGCAGTACGTTTTTATAAAGGCGAAAAAGTTAAATATCCGGTGAATTAAATAATGTAGGAATTGAAATAACTGAATGTGCAAAAAATATCCATGTGAAAATAATATTACTACATGGACTCAAACAAGAAAATTAGATGGCTCAATATATACGCCATCATATGTTTAATGGAGGAATAAATTATGAGTAAAGCAGATATAGGATTAATTGGCTTAGCTGTAATGGGAGAAAATCTTGTTATGAATATGGAAGACAAGGGTTTCGTTGTGACTGTGTATAACAGAACTACCCAAAAAGTAACAGACTTTATTGAAGGAAGAGCTAAGGGCAAGAATATAATCGGTAGTTATTCTATTCAAGAATTTGTTAACAGTTTAAAAACACCAAGAAAAATAATGCTTATGGTTAAAGCAGGTAAACCAGTTGATGAGTATATTGATTTACTTATTCCGTACTTAAATAAGGGAGATATTCTTATTGATGGCGGAAATTCTAATTTTCCTGATACAAT
>DMJQ01000071.1 GCA_003457065.1 Clostridiales bacterium | reverse complement strand
TGCCTCCCGTAGGAGTTTGGGCCGTGTCTCAGTCCCAATGTGGCCGGTCTCCCTCTCAGGCCGGCTACTGATCGTCGCCTTGGTGAGCTTTTACCCCACCAACTAGCTAATCAGACGCGAACTCATCCCATACCTCTTAATCGATTTGACTTCATTGCCATGCGGCATCAAAGTATCATATGGTTTTAATCCCGGTTTCCCGAGGCTATTCCTTTGTACAGGGCAGATTGTTCACGCGTTACTCACCCGTCCGCCACTAAGTTTATCACTTCACCAAATATTGAATAGAATTACTTCAATAACTAAAAGGGTTGACACTTGGAATTAGCGTGAAGCGCATTTACGCTTCGTACACAATTCTTTTTCCTTCACCTGTAATTGTTAAACTTATCTCTTTGCCGTTTGGCAAATGTGCTTGGGCACTTCGTTCAACATTTGGTGAAGCAATAAACTTCGTTCGACTTGCATGTGTTAGGCACGCCGCCAGCGTTCGTCCTGAGCCAGGATCAAACTCTCGTTTAATATTCCTTTTGCTCAAGCTTGCGCTTAGCTTCTAAGATTGCTCTTAGATTATTTTACTTTTTGTTGTTCTTTTTACTTAGAACTCTCAAAGGTTTCTTATGCTGTTTTATTGTCAATGTTCGTCGCTGTCGTTCAGGACAGCTTGACCAGTTTATCACATCTCGTTGATGTTGTCAACTGTTTTTTTAATTATTTTTTCTTGTTTCTTTTCTTGTTTCTGTTCTCTTTTTTTGAGACAACTTTGATAGTTTATCACTTCTGCTTGTCTTTGTCAAGAACTTTTTTCTTTTTATTTTCTTTTTGGTTTTTACCCCCTTGGGTCAAACCTGCTGTCTTCCGAGACAGCTTAATTAGTCTACCACATCTCTTTGAGACTGTCAACTGTTAATTTTTTCTTGTTTCTCCCTGTTTCGCAACAGGAATAACAGGTTAACACTTAACGGATTATTTGTCAACTTCCAATAATTTCCAATACAGAGCATTGTGAAAAAGCACTAATTTGCTTCTGCCTAATTGTACTGCCGTGGTTTTTTCTTTTATTCCGATCAAATCACATCGGCCACGATAAAAGAAAGAGCAGCCGAGCTGCTCTTTCTTTATGTCTACATTAATATATCTAAATATATCTATTAATCAATAGGTTTCATTGTCGGGAATAATATAATATCTCTTATTGCAGGCTGATCAGTAATCAGCATTATTACTCTGTCAACACCAATGCCAAGACCGCCTGTTGGAGGAAGACCTACTTCTATTGCATTAATGAAGTCATTATCCATCATGTGAGCCTCATCGTCTCCGGCTTCTTTCTGCTTCAACTGTTCTTCAAATCTTTCTCTCTGATCAATAGGGTCATTTAACTCTGAGAATGCATTGGCTATTTCCCATGCGTTTGCAAAAGCTTCAAATCTGTCAGTAACTCTTGGATCTTCCACATTTCTTTTAGCAAGCGGGGAAATCTCCACCGGATGATGAGTTACAAACGTAGGCTGCTCCAGGTGTTCTTCACAGAACGCTTCGAACAGTTCACTGATTACATGGCCTCTTGTCATCAAAGGTTTAATTTCTATGCATTTTTGTTTAGCTATCTCTATAGCTTCTTCATCAGTATTAATAAGATCAAAGTCAATACCTGTATATTCTTTTACCATATCCTGCATTTTCACTCTTCTCCACGGAGGAGTGAAGTCAATAACCTTGCCTTGGAATTCTATTTTTGTTGTTCCTCTGGCCTTCTTTGCCACATATGCAACTATATTTTCAGTCAATGTCATCATATCATTGAAGTCAGCATATGGTTTGTAAACTTCCATTGCAGTGTACTCAGGATTATGATTTGCATCCATTCCTTCATTCCTGAACATTTTACCCATTTCATAAACACCGTCGCCTAAACCGCCTACCACAAGTCTCTTCAAGAAAAGCTCATTTGCAATACGCATGTACATATCTATATCAAGCGTGTTATGATGCGTTATGAACGGTCTCGCATTAGCACCTCCTGCTATAGGGCTTAGAATTGGTGTTTCCACTTCCAAAAATCCTTCACCGTCTAAATATTCCCTGATGCCTCTTATGATTTTGTTACGCATTAAAAAAACATCTTTTATTTCGGGGTTTACGATTAAATCGACATATCTTTGTCTGTATCTTAAGTCAGTATCCTTCAATCCATGAAATTTTTCCGGCAGAGTCTGCAGTGATTTCGAAAGAAGCTTAACTTCTTCTGCTCTTACGGAGATCTCCCCCGTCTTTGTTTTAAATACTTCTCCCTTAACTCCGATAATATCTCCTATATCGTATGTTTTAAGCCATTTGTATTCTTCTTCACCTATGGCATCCTGTTTTACGAACATTTGAATTCTGCCTAAATGATCCTGGATATCATAAAATCCTACTTTTCCCTGACCTCTTTTAGACATTATTCTTCCGGCTATAGAAACAATCTTACCTTCAATCTCATCATAATTATCTTTTATATATTGAGAATTTGAAGTTACTTCATATTTAGATATTTTATACGGATCTCTACCTGCATCTATTAGGTCTTTTAATTTATCAACCCTAACCTGTCTTAAATCTCCTGAATTTTGTTGTTCATTCAACCTCTACACCACCTTATCATATGTTACAATTTTTTATTTTAATTACATTTATACCGTAAGTATTTCATATTTTATCATATCACCCGCCGGAGATGCAACTTCAATTATTTCTCCTATCTTTTTTCCCAACAAAGCTTTGCCCAGCGGTGATACGTTTGATATCTTGCCTTTAAACGGATCCGCCTCGGCCGAACCTACAATTGTATATTCCATAGTTTCATCAAATTCCAAGTCTTTTATTGTTACCTTAGAACCTATGCTGACTACTCCTTTTTGTTTACTTGTTTTTATTACCTTAGCATTTTTTGTCATTTGCTCAAGTTTGGCAATGCGCGCTTCAACGTTTGCCTGTTCGTTCTTTGCTTCGTCGTATTCGGCATTCTCGCTTATATCGCCGAAAGCCAAAGCAACTTTGATTTTTTCCGAAATTTCCTTTCTTTTAACAATCTTTAAATATTCCAATTCATTTTTTAATTCTTCCAAACCCTCTGCAGTAATCAAAGTTTCATTATTCTTCATAGTATTGCTCCTTCTAATAATGTTGCTTCTTACAAAATTAATGCCTTTTGTCATCTGCATTATGTAAAGCTCATAATGTATAATTCATTGTATTATGGATTTAATATAATATGATAATTTGATGACAAATCTTCTAATTAATTAGAACATTATAATCAAGGAAATTAAAAATGTCAAGATTTTTGTTAATTATTATCATATTATCATCCGTTTACTTACAAATATTCATATATTCATCTAAAACATCGCATAATTCAGCCGTTTTTGTAATCTTATTGACTTTATTTCGTGTTTCAGATGAGTTCTTCATTCCCTTCATATACCATGCGGCAAATTTGCGCATCTCCAAAATTGCGATTCTTTCATCCAATTCTTCGGTAAGCATCAGAGCATGCCTTTTAGTCATTTCTATCTTATCTTTAGGAGACGGCTCATAGAAATCATAGTCACCACTTAATATCTTTACAATATTCTTAATGAGCCACGGATTGCCTAAGATTCCCCTGGCAACCATGATACCGTCACATTTTGTACTCTCCATCATGTTGACGGCATCTTGCGGCGTATAAATATCTCCGTTTCCCACCACCGGTATACTTACATTTTCTTTTACTTCTTTAATTATATTATAGTCTGCTTTTCCCGTATAAAATTGTTCTCTTGTTCTGCCGTGAACCGCTACCATGTCTGCACCGTTTGATTCTAACACCTTTGCAAATTCAACGGCGTTAATGCTGCCTGAATCCCATCCTGCTCTGATTTTAACCGTAACAGGCTTTGTTGAAATCTTTTTAATTTTATTAATGATACGTCCTGCCAGCTCCGGTGACTTCATCAGAGCACTTCCATCTCCGTTTTTTACTATTTTAGGAGTCGGGCATCCCATGTTGACATCAATTATGTCTATATCTTTTCTTTCATTTATATAGTTTTCTACAACATAGGACATAATGTCAGGTTCGCTGCCAAATATCTGAAGGGCTATAGGTCTGTTTTTTTCATTTGTCTTCATGAGCTTTTTTGTTTTTATATCTTTGTAGTACAGACCTTTTGCACTTACCATCTCCGTATAGACAAGCCCCGCACCCATTTCCTTGCATATTGTTCTGTACGTAATGTCTGTAACTCCTGCCATCGGTGCAAGAACTACATTCGTGTCTAATTCGACACTGCCGATTTTAAGCGTTTTTTTCATATGTAATAATTGTTTCTCCCGGACTTAATATTTCTTCATTTCCTTTTTCGTTCTTTACAATAAGCCAGCCTTCCGGATCAATGCTTTTTGCATATACTTTTCTTTTAGACTTTTTACCTTTCTTCATTACTTCTATAGCCTTATTTGCAATAAAAGAATTTTGGTTGCATGTGTCAACTGCATTCAATGCCGAATTTTCGTGAATCAGTTCGCTGTAATATTTTTCAACATTGTTCAATATTTCTCCGATAAGCTCTTCCCTGTCAATTTCCTCGGATGTTTCAATCATTAAGGAAGTGGCTATATTCTTTAACTCTTCATCTGATTCTAATTCTTCTTCATTCATATTTGTATTAATGCCGAACGATATTATAGCACCGCCGGGACTGCTGCTTTTGCCGGCAAGGCTGCTGCTTACCGATGAAACCTTGCTGCCTCCGATCAATATATCATTTGGCCATTTTATTTTGCAGTCAATATCATATAAAGAGTTCAAAGCATCACACAATGATGCGCATCCGATAACATCAAATTTTGATATTAAATGATTATTTGCCAAAGGCTTAAAAATTATACTTAAGTATATATTTTTTTCCGGATAGCAAATCCACTCGTTGCCCATTCTGATATTCCACTTTGACTGATCTTCAGATAAAACCACAGCGCCGTCAGGGCAGGTTCCGAATATATTTTTAGCCTTTGAATACGTCGAAGCCAGAGAATCGTATTGTATTATTGTCCGGCCGATTACTTTTGTATTCAGACAATCATTGATCCTATTTAAATCATACATTGTATCACCCATTTCCTGAATATATTACTATAAAGGAATAATTTCGTCAAGAAACGGATACTATGTCTTCTATTGTCAGCAGCAACTCTTTGACATCATCGAGAGTCATATCTGCCATATGAGCGATCCTGAATGTTTTTTCTTTTAGGCTGCCATACCCGTTGGATATTGAATAGTCTCTTTTCCCAAGTTCCGCGTTTAAATCTTTCACGCTGATTCCACGTGTGTTCTTCACTGTTGTCAATGTTACAGAAGCATATCTTTCATCGGGAAACAGTTCAAAATTCTTTTTAGCCCATTCTCTCGTGTATTCTGCCATTTCAAGATGCCTTCTGTACCTGTTTTCAAGCCCCTCCTCCATAATGCGTCCGAGCTGATAATCAAGGGCAAACATAAGTGACAAATTAGGAGTTGAAGGATATTGATAATCTTTTTTCTTGATCGTGTCGTACAAATTAACCAGATCTAAATAGTATCCTCTGTTTTTGACTGTTCTTGCTTTTTCCACCGCTCTGTCAGATATTGTGCATATTGCCAGTCCCGGCGGCAACCCAAGAGCTTTTTGTGAAGAAGTGATGCATATATCTATTCCAAGTTTATCTGTTTNNGCTATTTTTACTCCTCCCGCAGAACTTACCGCATCTACACAATATATAACATCAGGATATTTTTTAACGATACGGCTTATTTCATCAATGGGATTCATGACACCTGTCGAAGTTTCATTGTGTGTTATAGTTATAAGATCATACTTGCCGGTAGACAATGCTTCATCAACCATTTCAGGTGTTGTGATACTTCCCGGTTCAGATTTGAACAAATCTGCATCTACTCCATTTAAAACAGCCATTTCATGCCATCTGTCACCAAACGAGCCTATTGAAAAAACCGCCGCTTTGCGCTTGGTACAGCAGCGCACCGCCGCTTCCATCAATCCGCTTCCGGAGGATGTGGAAAGCAAAATTTCGTTTTTGGTATAAAAAAGTTTTCTCAATTTATCAGATATATCTCTCTGAAGCTGTGAAGCTTCTTTGCTTCTGTGCCCTATCATCGGCGAAGACATCTTATCTAAGACATCCCGCCTAACTTCAACAGGTCCAGGAATGAATAATTTCTTGTGCATATAATCCTCCATTTTAATCTTATCTCTTTAGAGACATCATTACTATTTGAAAATATTGTATGAAGTATATAACTTAATGAATTAAGTGTCAAGAATTATTGAGGGGTATATCGCTGCAGATATATATTATTTCAATTTATTAATAATTTCAATATTGACAAGTTTATTGTATTGGTGTAATATCTGACTATGATACTAATACACTATCGGTGAAGAAGGTGAAGTATGGAATTTAACAATAATATACCTATATATATACAAGTTATAGAAAAAATTAAGCAGGATATAGTATCAGGAAGATTGCAGCCGGGTGATAAAATGCCCTCTTCGAGAGATTATTCCAACCGGCTTGGAATTAATTTCAACACAGTCGCAAGAGTTTACAAGGAGATGGAAATGGAGGAAATAGTATTTACAAGAAGGGGCCTTGGAACATTTATAACAGAATCCACGGAACGAATTGACCGTTTAAGATACGAAATGGCAAAAAAGCAAATAGAAACTTTTATAACCGGCATGAAGCAGTTAGGATTCGCAAAGGAAGATATGATTAATTTCATAGAAAAAAATTATAAAGAAGGGAATGAATAAGTTGAAGGAACTATTAAGAATCGAACATTTAAACAAAAATTATTACAACAAAACCGCTCTGAACAATATTAACCTGTCACTGGAGCAAGGTAAAATATACGGACTCTTAGGCCCCAACGGAAGCGGCAAGACAACGCTGATGAAAATNNTCTGCACAAACAAACATCCGGCGAGGTTTTATTAAATGACGAACCACTATCATATAAAACTAAAGCAAATATATCTTATATGCCTACAGAAAATTTCCTGTACGATTCTTTTAAAGTCAAAGACGCAGTTAAATTCTATGCGGACATGTATGAAGACTTTCGGGAAGAAAATGCTTTTAAAACTCTTGAAGAAACCCATGTAGATACAGATTTCAGAGTATCTAAGCTATCTTCGGGGTTAGTCGGGAAATTGAAGGTAGCACTTGCCTTATCAAGAGACGTCGATTTATATATGCTGGATGAACCTTTAAACGGAGTTGATGTATTGTCCAGAGATGTGATTATGAACTTAATAACCAGATCTTACGAAGAAAATAAAACAATTGTTATCTCAACGCATTTAGTGAGTGAGATTGAGAAGATTCTTGATTCTGTCTTGTTTTTAAAGGACGGTACGGTTGAACTTTCAGGCGATGCCGAAGAATTGAGAATATCCCGTGAGATGTCCATTGAAGGAATATACAAGGAGGTTTTTAGAAATGCTTAATTTAATCAAGTATGAATTCGTTAAAAAATATAAGTTTGTCCTAATCACGATGATTGTCTCGGCTTTATTAAACATATTCCTGATTACAAAAGGTGCGAGCGGAAGTTCATTCTTTTTGATTATTTTCCCAATGGTTATGGCAATTTTGTATATCGGTGATATAATTAAGATGTACAGTGATGACTTAAATAAGAAATCAGGATACATGTTGTTTATGACTCCCAACAGCGGATACAAGATAATCGTGTCAAAGCTTTTAACTGCTGTTATTGAAGGTTTTGCAATATTGCTGCTGTATTTTATATTCATTATTATCAACGGCACTTATATAAACATTGTATTGGGGGCCAATATTAATTTCAGCGACATTATTTATGCTGTAGATAAACTTGTTTCTGGAAGCCTTGGTTTCAACCTGGCTCATGTATTCATTTTCTTACTGACTGCACTGCTTTTCCTTATCAGTTTTCTGACCACTGCTTATACCGCAATGACCATAAGAAAAAGCATATTCTCAGAAATTAAATACGGCGGTGCATTAAGCTTTATAATATTTATACTGTTAAATTGGGCAATTTCTTATGTGTCATCAAAACTTTCAGGTCTTTTTACACCTTTTTATTATTACTTTGAATTTACGACCTGGCCGACAGTTTCAGAATTCTTTCGCATACTGATGCCGGCAAACGCACTGTTTATAGTGCAAATAATTTTACTGACTTTATGTTCCGGCTATCTTTTAGAAAAGAAAATTAATTTGTAAAAGAGGAGAGCTATGAAAAAATCAGGAAGTATATTAATTATTATTTTATCCCTGTTGTTATTAGGTGGCTGTTCGTCAATGACCAAAGTTGATGAGGACGCAGTAAAGGATGTTTCGGACAAAATTACTAAAGCCATAATTACTACGGTCGGAAGGGAAAAAGCACAAAAACAAGAATCTCACAGTATGGTGGCTGAAAATTTTGATACGTTGAAAATTAATGGTTCTGTAGGAGATATTGATATAAAATCCGGTGAATCAAAGGAAGCAACCATTGACGTAAATATTATTGCACAATCTGATTCAAAGAAAAATGCCGAAAAACTGATTGAAGAATACAGTTACACAATCGATGAAAACATGAATTCGATTGATATAGACACTACTATAGCCAGCCATAAAATATTTAACAACAGTAATTTAAATGTTGAACTTTCGATTACTGTACCTGAAAATATCAATAACATTATTATTTCATCAAATGTAGGTAATATTAAGATAACAGATATTGAGGGAATTTATGATGTAAAAGTCAATGTCGGAAATATAACTATCATGAATTCCGCCGGCTCATATAATTTAAACACCAATGTGGGTGATATATCCTTATCTGGCAACTTTATCTCAGGAAATTCCGAAATCAGTATAAACACGGGAAACATAAAAGCAACATTTAAAGATATGTCGGATTCCGAAAGTCTGAAAGCCACAACCGATGTAGGCGACATAGATATTACTGTCCCAGAGAATTCAAGCTATGAAGCTGTAATAAATGAATTCATGGAAAAAGAAAGCACTGAAACAAACGGTGATAAGCACACAAAAATAAAGCTGAAAACAGGTGTGGGAAACATAGACTTCAATTAAACATTAAGATGCCAAAAAGGCATCTTTTTTAAATTATTTCTATTTTGTTCTGATTTAAAGGTGTAAATTTAATTTCGAAAATGTGTGTAGTACACGTGCTGCAGGATTATCCCAGCAGAAATTAAAGCCTGCCTGTCATCCGGACGGCAGCTGAAGAACCTCACGTAAAAATGTAAGATGTTCCTCTGCCGCTCCGTGACAAACTACCATTGCTTTACTCTGTTACAGATATTTCTTTAATACTTCTGCCTTATCTGTCTTTTCCCACGGAAGATCCAGATCGTCTCTTCCGAAATGACCGTATGCAGCCAATTGCTTGTATATAGGTCTTCTTAAATTAAATTCTTCAATGATTGCCGCCGGTCTTAAGTCAAAGTTATCTGATACAGCTTTTTGTATCTTTTCTTCGTCAATTTTATTTGTGCCGAATGTATCAACTAATATTGAAACCGGTTTTGCAACACCGATTGCATATGCAAGCTCAACTTCGCATTTATCTGCCAGTCCTGCCGCAACAATGTTCTTCGCAATATATCTTGCCGCATATGCTGCGGAACGGTCAACTTTTGTGGGATCCTTTCCCGAAAATGCTCCGCCGCCGTGTCTTGAATAGCCGCCGTAAGTATCAACTATTATTTTTCTGCCTGTCAGGCCTGAATCACCCTGAGGTCCTCCTATAACAAATCTGCCTGTAGGATTGATGAAATACTTAGTGTTTTCATCCAGCAATTCGGCAGGAACCGTTGTTTTAACAACAAGCTCCAGTAGATCCTTTTCAATTGTTTTTCTGTCAACCTCAGGATTATGCTGAGTTGATATTACAATTGTATCAATTCTTGCAGGCTTGTTGTCATGGTATTCAACCGTAACCTGAGTTTTGCCGTCCGGTCTCAAATAGTCAACTGCTTTATTTTTTCTGACTTCTGTCAACTTGTGTGAAAGCTTATGCGCCAATGATATAGGCATAGGCATCAGTTCAGGTGTTTCATTGCAAGCAAAACCAAACATCATTCCCTGGTCTCCTGCACCAATCATATCATTTGTATCATGATGATTCTTTTTATACTCATCAGCTTCATTAACACCCATTGCAATGTCTTGTGACTGTTCTTCAATTGATGTAAATACAGCGCATGTTTTGTAGTCAAAGCCGTATTCGGCATTGTCGTATCCGATCTCCTGAATAGTACTTCTAACTATTTTAGGTATGTCGATATAGCAGTTTGTGCTGATCTCACCTGCTACAAGCACAAATCCTGTTTTAGTAATTGTTTCACAGGCAACTCTTCCATTTGGGTCTTGTTCTAAAATTGCATCCAAAATTCCATCTGAAATCTGATCACACATTTTGTCCGGATGGCCTTCGGTAACTGATTCAGATGTAAATAACCATTTTTTCATAGCTTATCCCTTTCTATATATAATTACAGCTGCGCTCATCGATTTACTGTTTACTGCATTTATCGGGAGCTCGTTGCCGATTTTGCCTGCCACTGTATTTTCTCCCCGTAAGGTCAGGAAGGCGCGGTACGCATTGGCTCAACATCAGTTTCCTATCTGACGATCGAAAACCGATCAAGTAACAGTGTCAGAACACATAAAAAAACTCTTCCGCAGAAGAGGTATGTTATCTATTTTACCTCATCTCTCGGAAATCCGCGGGAATTGGCACCTTGAATAAATCAGGCTGCCGGGTTTCATCGGGCCTCGTCCCTCCACCACTCTTGATAAGGAGTATTTCGTAAATGATAACACATCCATTATTCATTGTCAATATGCGGCGAAATTATTTTTTGCCTTCATCAAAAAAGCCTTCTTAATATGGAACAAAAGCATAAATTAAAACGTCTAATCTAAGATAGAATTTAATCCTTATATTTCTATAATTTGCTACCTCAGTAACAGTAAAGTAATATTAAAACAAATTATTTTATGCTATAATGGATTATGCTGAAATTAAAAACGGAAAGGAATGATTTATTTGTTTATTAAGAAAATCGCGGCTTTTTCTGCAGCCTTAGCAATTTTATTCAGTTCATATGCTTATGGAAGCAGTCTTTATACAGTATATGACCTGTCAGAAGGGACAAGGCTCTCGACGGGAATTACATACGAAAGAATAGAAAGGTACACTTCTGCAGGATGGATGAATATTAATGTTATTAGAGCAGATTTAACAGATGCATACACTGAAGTAAACCCAATTACAAGCGAAAACGGCGTATCCAACAGGGCACCCCTTAGCTCAATGATCAAGGCATCCGGTGCTACCGCAGCGGTAAACGGTGATTTCTTCTACATGGGAGATCCCACATATACATACGGTCCGTTAATCAAAGACGGAAACATGATTACATCACCGCTTCCTTACAGCTACGGATATCCTTCGGTCTCAAGACTTTTAGACGGAAGTGTAAATATATCAGTATTGAATCCCAAAATCACTCTGTACGGCTCTGACAACACAGCGTACAATGTAACAGTGGTGAATAAAACATCTTCGTTGGATTGGGCACCGACAATACTTACTACAGACTGGAATAAAAACTCACCCGGATATGACGGAAAAAAGGATATTGTTGAAGTTGTTGTAGCTGATAACATAGTTACAGAAGTAAGAAAAAATCAGCCGTCAACTGTAATTCCGGAAAAAGGGTATGTAATTGCAAGCTGTAATGCCGAAGTAATGGACAAACTGATGAACTCATTTATACCCGGTCAGGGTGCGAGTCTGAATGTCCAGCTTGATTTCAGTCCCGAAAATGTCGAATGGTCATTCGGAGCATTGAACTACCTGGTTAAAAACGGACAGGTAAATGATATAAGCGACGAAGCACTGGGTGTAAATCCAAGGACTGCCATAGGCTTTAATCAGGATAACACTGAAATGATAATGGTTACAATAGACGGAAGAAACAAAAATTACGTTGGCGTCAAACAATCGGAACTTGCAGAAATAATGCTTGGTTTGGGAGCCTACAATGCCGTAAACATGGATGGAGGCGGGTCTACCACCATGGGTGTTGACTTTTTAAAGAACTCAAACGTCTCAGTTGTAAATATTCCGTCTGACGGAAGAGAAAGAAGAATTGCTTCAGGAGTCGGCGTATTCAACACATCACCTCAAAGCAATGAAATAAGCAGGATCGAAATTATCCCCGCTCAGGATGCGGTATTCAATAATACGGAAATAAATTTGGGGCTTAAATTCTATAACGAGTATTACACACCTTTGGAAGTTAATCCCGGTCATATTGAATATGAGGTATCGCCGTCGGACGCAGGAAAAGTCGTAAACAATGTGTTCATGCCAAGCAAGGCAGGAAAAGCAGTCATTACGGCAAAATCAGGCAGTGCCGAGGGAAAAGTAGAAATAAATGTTCTGGATAAGCCTGTGGCTTTGGAATTAAATACTGATTCCATAACCTTGGGGCTCGGAGGTACATATGAATTAGGAGAAATTCTCGGTATAGACAAAAACGGAAATTCTGCTGACATACCGGCAAAGTATCTTTCATATTCTTTCAGAAACAAAGTCGGTACAGTTGAAAACGGAATATTCACCGCGGGGGATGTAAGCAATACGGGTGCAATAACAGCAACTTTCGGCGATGCGGTTAAGCATATTCAGGTCAAGGTAGGATACAGATATAAAACACTGAACAGTTTTGAGGACTTGTCGGGCTTAAAATTAAACTTATATCCGGAAGGATCCGAAGGAAGTATGTCACTCACACAGGAACTTGCCAAAGAAGGCTCAAGCGCATTAAAGCTTAATTACGACTTTACAAAAATGACTGATCAAAGCATTTCATTTGTTGAATTCGGCAAGGACGGTGAAGGAATCAAACTTGAGGACAGGCCAAAAGCAATAGGCATGTGGGTTTACGGTGACGGAAAAAATCACTGGCTCAGAACAAGAATCAATGACGCTTACAATAATCAGATAAAGCTTACATTTGCCGATGAGGTAAACTGGACAGGCTGGAAATGGGTTGAAGCTCATATCCCAGAAGGCACATCATATCCTGTAACATTAAAAAATATATATCTTGCAGAAATTAATGAAACAAGACAGGATGCCGGAGCAATATTCATTGATAATTTAAGAATAATGTATGAACCGAAAGACAAAGAACTGGGATTGAAACCAGAAACAGAATTTGTCGATTCAATGAAGGCTGCAGCTTTGTCAGGTTATTCTGAAAAACTCGTGGTATCTCCCGAAAAAAAAGAACTTAACTCGGGAAGCGGTCAGCTTATTTATTTTGACGGCGTGATAACAAACGGGACCATGAGTGCAAGCAACACAACAATGTGGAACAACATTAAGAGCATGGCGAATTTCAAAGACAAAGTACTTGTGCTTACAATGAATGCTGATTTAGATCATATAAATGATAAACGAGAAGTAAAAGTATTAAAGGAAATCCTTGAAAAAGCTTCCGAGAATAACAGTGTGTTTGTTGTTTACAAAGGCGACGCCGAAAATACTGTCATCGAAAACGGAGTAAGATACATTACTTATGATGACACCTTTGAACTTGGCATAAACGGCAGCGATGTAAAATATAAAAACTAACATTCTCCGTATGTGTTAACATTGGTAATTTGGGTATAAGTAATAAAAGTTACTTATACCCATTAGAGGAGGAGTTATGTGGAAGGAATTTAAAGAGTTTGCCTTTAAAGGCAATGTTTTGGATTTGGCAGTTGGCGTTATCATGGGTGGCGCTTTCGGTAAAATAGTAACATCCATAGTTAATGACTTAATTATGCCTGTACTGGGATATTTTATGGCAGGCATGGACTTTAAGTCGTTGAAATATGTAATGAGCGAAGCTGTAATTGACGGCGGTGAAGTAATAAAACCCGAAGCAGCAATATTGTACGGTAACTTTATTCAGAATGTTGTTGACTTCTTAATAGTTGCAGTTTCAATTTTTATATTCATAAAATTAATCAACCGCTCAAAAGAAAAATTTTTAAAACAAAAAGAAGCAGAACCATCTCCTGATGAACCTGCAAAACCTACCCAGGAAGAACTGCTTGCAGAAATCAGGGACTTGCTGAAAGAAAAACAATAAATTTCGCCGCTTATGCGGCGTTTTTTTATTTGAATCTTATCATTTTCCTTGAATTTTTATTTTTTCGTGCTAAAATTATACTGAGCAAAGTTAATGGAGGATAGAATGAGTTTATATACAGAATGGAACGAAACCTTAAAAAATATTAAAACGCAGGAAGAATATCAGGAATTCTTTAAAAATTACATGGGCAAAGAAACTGAATGCTACAGAAAAATCATTGAATCCAAAAATCCTGTTATAGAAGGAAAAATAAAAGATTTAGCAGAAAAAAACGACATGACAGGCATGCAGTTTGTAGGCTTCCTTGACGGAGCAAACACAAGTTTTAAAGAATCTATGGATCTTGATGCTTTAACAGAAGATTCCGAAATAAAAGCAGAATTTGATTTTGAAAAGCTGCTGTGGAATATGCATGATGCCAAAGCTGAATGGCTGTACGGCATGGATGAATGGAGCAACATTTTTGATGATGAAAAAAGAAAACAAATTAAGAAAGATTTTAACCGTTCTAAAATGGTTATAGTAGGCGAAAAAATAGGAAGAAACGATCCATGTCCANNAAATACAAAAAATGCTGCGGCAAATAGCAACAAGGGGGAAACACCATGAATAAAACTAAAGGTGCGGTTTTTGGTATCCTTGCGGCTTTTATATATGGTTTTACTCCCATTTTGGGAAAACTATCATATCTGGAAGGAAGTAATTTTATGTCCTTGACATTTTACAGGAACTTCCTTTCCATACCTTTTCTTTTTTTTATGCTGAAACATAAAAAAATAGATATAAAAATTACCAAAAGCGAAGGTAAAAAGCTTGCGATACTCAGCTCGTTAGGCTCGACACTCACGGCCCTCACATTGTACGGAGCATACGATTACATATCTGTGGGGATGACAACAACTATTCATTACATCTATCCGGTTTTGGTCACAGCAGCCTGCATACTGATATTTAAAGAAACGGTAAGCAAGGAAAAAATAATTGCCCTGATATTGTCAACTATCGGAGTAATGATGTTTTTTGAAGGAAACTTCAGTTTAATCGGAGTGTCCCTCGCCTTAATATCAGGAGTTATTTATGGGGCACACCTATTATACATAGACAAGAGCGGTTTAAACACCATGTATCCTTTTAAAATAACCTCTTATTGTGCCGTATTTTCCTCAATATATTTATTTATTGCCGGAACGGTGTGCGGCAAACTGGTGTTTGACATGACTCTCAAAGGATGGATATTTACGGCATTAGTGGCATTTTTTGTGTCGTTTTTAGCAAATACCTTTATTCCAATAGGAGTAAAATGCGTCGGCCCGACAGTTACATCCATTGTGGGAATGTTTGAGCCTATAACAAGTGTAATATTGGGAATATTAATTTTAAACGAACCTGTTACGGTAAAAAACATACTGGCATGTGTTCTTATTTTGGGCGGAGTTTTAATAGTAACATTAACGAAAGAAAAGCAGGACAGCATTTAAAATTAAAACTTCCAGCACGTCAGTTTACCGAGCCGTTTTTAGATGATGGCATCTGAGTCGAAAAAAAGGATCTCATATTTCAGCATACATGAGATCCTTCTTTATGTGTAAGGCTGAATCACCGGCACTGTAGATCGGCGCCTTTCAGCCTCATTATAACTCCTTCGTATTTAATTTAGATTATTTGCAAGCCTGCAGGCTTTTAAAACATTCTTCGCCAGGACTGCGGTCGTTACAGAACCAACACCCCCGGGAACAGGAGTGATAAAACCCGCTTTTTCTCTGCAACTTTCAGTGTCAGCATCCCCGCATATGTTTCCGTCCGCATCGACGTTAATGCCCACATCTATTACAACCGCACCTTCTTTTACAAAACCTCCGGTAATCATTCCGGCTCTGCCTATTGCAGCTATCAGGATATCTGCTTCCACCGCAACCTTTTCAAGATTTTCTGTCTTTGAATGACATATTGTAACAGTTGCGTCTTCGCTCAGCAAAAGCAGTGCCGCGGGTTTTCCCACAACCATGGATCTCCCTATTACTGCAGCTCTCTTTCCTTTTAGCTGTATGTTGTTATATTTCAATATTTCCATTACAGCTGTCGGAGTGCAGGGAGCAAATCCGTCCCTGTCTCCTTCAGCAATCTTTGCCACATTTATTGGATTAAAACAGTCGATGTCTTTTTGAGGATCTATTATATATTTTACAGAATTTTCATCAATTTGTTCGGGCAGCGGTCTTAACAGCAATATACCGTGAACAGATTCATCGTCATTCACGGCTTTTAATTTTACGATAAAATCCTCCTGATTTATATCCTCAGGCATAACAGTGACTTCACATTCTATATTGCAGGACTTCATTCTTATAACCGCCGATTTTTCATATGATATGTCGTCGTTTTTTTCTCCTACTCTCACAATCATTAATTTCGGTTTAATATTTTTGGATTTCAGTTCTTTTACACTATTCTTAACCTCAAGCATTACAGCGTCGGCAACCGGCTTTCCTCTTAATAATTCTCCCATTAATACACTTCCTATCCTTTAATTATATTAAAACCTTAGCATTGCTCCGAATGTAAACAGCAGTCACATTTAAATTCGGGCAGTTAGAACAGTCCCTTTATTTTTCCGTCAACATCGACATCAATATTTTCTGCGGCTGGCACTTTAGGCAATCCCGGCATCTTCATTATGTCTCCGGTCAATGCCACAAGGAATCCTGCACCGGCTGATATTGTTATATCTCGTATAGTAATTTTAAATCCTGTCGGTCTTCCCAGCATTTTTGGATCGTCAGTCAGCGAATATTGATTTTTTGCCATGCATATGGGCAAGTCTCCAAATTCTAATTTTTCGAAGTTTGCTATTTCCTTATTTGCCTTTGAAGAAAACTCAACATCATCAGCTCCGTAAAGCTTTGTTGCTATTGCTTTTATTTTTTCTTTTATGGGCTTTTCCAAATCATATGCAAACTCTAAATTACTTTCTTTTTCAGCAAGCCTTATTACTTCTTCAGCCAATTCTGTTCCGCCTTGGCTGCCTTTGCCCCACACTTCCGAGAGCGCTACATTAACTCCAAGCTCCATGCATTTTTCCCTTACCAGCTCAAGTTCCGCCTCTGTATCTGTCGGGAATCTGTTTATTGCCACTACCGCAGGCAGCTTAAACACATCCGTTATGTTTTCTGCATGCTTTAACAGGTTTGGTATCCCTTTTTTCAGTGCTTCGAGATTTTCAGCTGCCAAATCTGCTTTTGCAACTCCGCCGTTGTATTTTAACGCTTTTACGGTTGCAACTATAACTACTGCGCTCGGTTTTAATCCGGTCTTGCGGCATTTAATATCAATAAATTTTTCAGCTCCGAGGTCTGCTCCGAAGCCTGCTTCCGTAATCACATAATCTGCGATTTTACTTGCCATTCTTGTTGCTATGACTGAATTGCAGCCGTGAGCTATGTTGGCAAAAGGCCCTCCGTGTATGAATGCAGGTGTTCCTTCCAGTGTTTGTACCAAGTTAGGCTTCAACGCATCTTTCAAAAGTGCTGCCATGGCGCCTTGAGCCTTTAACTGCCCTGCTGTTACAGGCTCACCATTTCTGGTGTATGCAACTATTATTTTTGATAAGTTTTCTTTTAATTCTGTTATGTCGTTTGACAGACAGAATATTGCCATAACTTCGGATGCAACGGTTATATCAAATCCGTCTTCTCTGACAACGCCATCGGCTTTTCCTCCCATGCCGTCAACAATGTGTCTAAGCTGCCTGTCATTCATATCTACTGCTCTTCTCCACACTACCCTTCTTGTGTCAATGTTCAATTCATTGCCTTGATGTATGTGGTTGTCGATCATGGCAGCAAGCAAGTTGTTGGCTGCTCCTATTGCATGGAAATCTCCCGTGAAGTGAAGATTTATATCCTCCATTGGGATGACCTGGGCATATCCGCCTCCTGCCGCTCCTCCCTTTACTCCAAATACAGGTCCCAGTGACGGTTCACGAAGCGCAATGATTGTTTTCTTTCCCATGCTTGTAAGTGCATCTCCAAGTCCTATTGTTGTTGTCGTTTTTCCTTCTCCTGCCGGTGTTGGGTTAATTGCGGTCACAAGTATGAGTTTTGCTTCTTCGCTCGTTTTTAATTCATTCTGCAGATATCTGTAATCAATCTTTGCCTTGTATTTTCCGTAGTTCTCAACATATTGATCTGGGATGCCCGCTTTTTCCGCTATAGAATTAATCACTTGCATTTTTGCCTGCTGTGCTATTTCTATATCTGTTANNGAATTATAGATAAAAAACAAATCTTAAAGAAGAGGAATAATTACCATAAAAGAAAATGTAGCATCTACTTACTATTTTTATTCGTTAACTCGAATATAAATGCGCAAGATTAGCATAAATTAATAGCTGCATTTCAACAGAAAAAGTAATTATTTTAAAGAAAATAAAAAAAACGATTCATTTCGTTGGGATTTTCTACAATTTCATCGAAAATTTTAAAAAGGTCAATGAATATTTATTAGCTTAGTGATGCTTTACCGCATTACTTATACTTCCAGTATACTACATAGCTTGTATTTTGTGAATGAATTGCGGTAAAAATACAGCCTGCCGGTTATTAATTAAATCCCGCTCATACAAATATTTACAAAAAAGGTATCGACAAATCTGAAAATAAGTGCTATGATTTTAGACATATTAAACAGAGTAGATGAGATGCGTCAAGTGTTAAGGGATGGGATGTAGCCCTTGAACGAAAGACTATGTCTGCGGTATCTTATCGCTTCCGCTGTATTTGAGAATCTATACAATTATTCTCCTATATTGTGCGGAGGTATTATTGCTCAATAAAGGAGGATATATGAGAAGTAATACTGATTCACAAAAATTTACATCACTGACTATTGTGAGGGCCGGGCTGTTTATTGCCATGAGCCTGGTTTTAAAAGTTGTTTTTGAAATTTATATACCATTGGCAGGTATACCTGCGTTGCGTATAAATTTCGCTTCAATACCCCTGATGCTTTCAGGGATAATATTGGGACCTGCGACAGGCTTTATAGCCGGTTCTGCTGCCGATCTCATCAATTTCATGGTTAAACCCGGCGGTCCGTTTTTTCCCGGATTTACGCTGGTGAGCGCTTTGAGCGGGTTTATTCCGGGACTGATTTATAAACATATAAAGAAAGATATCAATTACAATCTTCTTAATACGATATTCATTTCTTTATTGTCTGTTGGTTTTGTGTCGGTGTTTATTTATAACGGTCTGCTGACTTTTGACAAAGTCATTATGTATGACGGTAAGCCGTTGAATCCTGTTTATATAATCGGATTTTTTACACTTGTAGCCATATATTTAATTATTCCGATTAAAATAACTTCATCCAACAGCAATTTCAATATGAATAAAATCGTCTTTACGGTAAGTTCAACACAACTTGTAACATCCATTATATTAAACACTTACTTTCTGTCAATTCTGTACGGAAAGGGATTCATTATTTTCCTTCCCGCAAGAATTCTGAGTAATTTCTTTATGATACCATTGTATTCAATAATCATAGCGGCAGTATTGAACGCTGTAAAAGGAAGATTTAAACTATAAAATCAAAAACCACCGTTCGGTGGTTTTTTTATTGCTTATTTATGCTGTCCGCTGCAAGTCTTCCGGTTGAAAATGCAGCCTGTATGTTAAATCCTCCCGTATCGCCGTCATAATCAATAACTTCACCGGCAAAATACAGATGAGGAACTATCTTTGATTCCATTGATTTAAAATTTATTTCCTCTGTTGCAACACCGCCTCTGGTTACCATGGCAATGTTGGCACTGCCCAGCCTTTCAACCCTGAACGGATGGTTTGAAATCAGCTCACATAAATTCTTTCTTTTATTTTTGTCCAGCATACTGCAGGTGGAATCTTCACTGACATGGGAAAGTTCCATAATTTTTTCAACGAAGCGCTTAGGCAGCACCAGCTGTTTCAGCACTGTTTTTACATTTAATTTGCCGGAGCTTATTATTAAATCATCGAAATATTTTTTAAACTCTTCGGCATTTTTAAATGATGTGAAATTTACTGTTAAAATATCGCCCTTCTCAAAGTACCTGGAATTGTTTAAAATAACCGGTCCCGATATGTTCACATGCGTGAACAGGAAATCACCGCTGAATTCTGTTATTTTTTTATTTTCTCTCCACAGTGAAACTTGAATATCTTCAAAAGAAATCCCCGATAATTCTTTAAAACTGTAGTTTTTCGCATAAACAGGTGTGAGCGCTTCTTTAGGTTCAACAATTTTGTGGCCAAAACTTTCTGCCAACGCATATCCGTCTCCTGTTGAGCCTGTTTTCGTATACGTCATGCCCCCTGCGGCAATTATGAGATTTGATGCCGCATATGTTGATATTGCAGTCTTAATTAAAAACATATCGTTAGCATCATCGTAAGTTACCTGCTTTGCGGCTTCCCAATATATGATTTCAACACCTTTTTCCTTGCAGCTTCTCACAAGCACGTTTAATATGTCGGAAGCACTGAGAGTTATCGGAAATACCTTGGCATCTTCCCTTATTAGGCTTTCCAGTCCATTTTCCCTGAAAAAATTCATTGCGTCCTTATTTGTAAAGTTATAAAGGGCAGCTTTTAAAAATCTGCCCTTGTCTCCGTATTTTTTTAGAAATTTGCTCATACTGCAGTTGTTTGTATAATTGCACTGGCCGGCACCTGAAATGAGCAGCTTTTTTCCGGGATTATTATTTTTCTCAATAAGCAGAACTTTTTTATTGTTAAGAGATAAAGCGCTGAACAACCCTGCAGGTCCTGCGCCGATTATTACAACATCATATTTCATTATACCTTCCTTATGTTTCAACTTACCGTTGTTTATGCCACTCCCTCGGTACTATTTGAACCGTTATTTTCTTTCATCTCAATTGCCTTTTCCAAAGTAACAACATTGTATTTTTCTTTCATTTTTTCTATATTCATTACGGCTTCAACAGAATAGGAAGTATCATATTCATCAGTATAAATACCCGTAAATATAATCTTATTGTTTTCTTCATCTGTTTCAAAACTTGTATATTTGTTTTTATAATCCAAATCAATTTCCTGTTCCTTTAAACTTATGAAATCATAAAGAACAAATACGCCCGTATCCGGCTTCTGTAGTATAAAAGTTGCTGTTTCCGGAATTAAATATACATCTTGTTTTGAATAAAAGGTTCCGATGATGTTCTTGCTGTCTTTATCCAGTATTTTATATCCACCGTCATTGCCGGTATCAATGAGCATATATTTATTATTTATCCAATTAAGGCTTCCGGCCTTTTCAAACGCAGCGCCGTCTATTAACACAGGCTCGCTTTCTCCTGCACTCCAGACAAACAGCTGATTAAAATTATCACCGTATCCTGTGGTATAAAACAATACGCTGCTTTCATCGGGACTGTCCACCATTTCTATTCCTCTTAAGCTTTTTTCCAATATATTTTTATTGTTGTTCAAATAAGCCACAATACTATTCTTGTCGTTTTTTTCAGAATTAAACCTTGGAATGCCGTCGCTTTCAAGAATATTTAATTTCATTTCCGCTTCTTCAAGTTTGGAGGTCATTGTTTCATTATTTTTGGCAACCTCCAGATAATCCTTTTCCATCTTCTCCAACTGGCTTTTCAGATTATCACGTTCTTCAGCCAAGCTTTCATTTTCTTTTTTTGTCTTTTCCGTGTTTCTGACTTCTGCATATTCCTCAGGTCCTATTCCAGTTTCCTGTGATGCCGGAAGCATAGTGCAGCCGGATAAAACAAATGCATATACAATTGTCATCGATAAAATTTTTAAAGTCTTTCTCATACAATCATCTCCTCATTATTTAGAACCTGAAGTTCATATATAAGTTAAAGTAATCAGCAAAAAAGCATCTTAAAAGATGCTTTTTGTTATATACTACTGGATCATTATGCTTACAGCTACATATTCTCCGCCTTGAGAAATAGCGGTGCTTAATACGCTCTGACCTTCTTCTATATCTTTTATATACTTAGTATCGCCTGATATGTTGAAAATCTTTGTGCTGTTTGTGATTTTTAAATAAACCAGCTCTGACTGACCGCTTCTGTTTGTGCTCTGCATCATTAAAATCTTATCGTCTTTATTTATAAAAATTACCTTTCCGGTAAAATTAATTGCCGCCTGAATTTCAGAAGATTCAATTGTAACTATTTCGTCACCGGATGTATTGATATTGACGTTGTAGCCAACGCGCAAATCATTAATTGATGCATTTTTGTTTCCTATTATTACTACGGCATTGCTGCTTATGTTATATTGTTTAACCTCTCCGTTCTTATCCGCTATTTTAATCTTATTTACCGGTCCGATCAGTATTTCATTGATTGTACCGCTCATTTCAGCTTCTTTGGCAACGGTGTTTATTTTAATCATTTTATTATATTCTGTTGTAATTTTAGCCTCGTCTCCGGCTCTTACCCTGTCGAAGCTTGACTCCTTTTCATTTCTTGTCACTTCAACATTGCTGTCAAATTCAAATGTCTTGACAATTCCGTCCTTTGTCTTGATTGAAACCTTTATGGGATAAGAAGAATAATCAATGGAAGTTATTTCTCCCTCATAATCTTTAATCCTGCTTACGGAATTAACCTGATAAACTTTATCCTTATTCAGAAGCAATGTAACTTCATCCTTCTTTTCCAGATTCCTCATGGCAATTTCCTTTCCGTCAAGATAAACACTCAAGTCGGAAGAAACATCATATTTCACTTTATCATCTTTTTTATTATAGATTGTTATGGATGCCGGATCCGAATAAGCAACATAATAAACAGTTCCTCTGACAACCTTCTTGTTGCTGTCTGCCTCGATTTTAACCGCATATTTGTTTTCATCGATCTTGCATTTCACAACCATATCTTCCTTCAAATCGGAAAATTTCTTTATTTTTCCGTTAACATATACTTCAGTCTTACTATTTATCTTTACATTTTTTTCGTCTTCGCCTTTATTTTCGATATATATGTATGACTCATTTTTTTCGTCTCCCAGCTTGGTAATAACTCCTTCTGCCACTGTAGTCGGCACATAATCGGCAAATTCAGGGTATATATCATGTTTATCAATATAATTATACGCCTTGTCCAAAACCGTAGAAATTTCAGCCCTTGTTATTTTATTTGTAGGATTAATATTTTTCTTGCTGTCACCTTGAAGTATTTCCTTATCATACATCACATATATGTATGGCCTTGCTGCGGTTGAAATTTTTTCCGCATCGGTAAAAGGCAGTGTATATACTTTTAAATTCTGTGCTTCTTCTCCCAGAATCATGGCTTTTGTAAGAAGAACAGCTATTTCCTCTCTTGTTGCATCCTGGAAAATAGTCTTCTTGGCAAACATGTCCTTGATTCCGTTTTCGGATACAACTCCCAGCTCAATTATTATCGGGAGATAATCAAAAGACCACTCATAACCTTTTTTATTAGATATGCCTTCTAAAGCAGGTTTATACTTTTCTATAATTTCATCTCTTAAATCATCATCTATGTCATAAAGTCTTGATAACATAACCAGTGATTCCAGTACTGTCACATTGTTATCAGGTTTAAATGTCTTGTCGTTATATCCTGCAACCAGACCTTTATCCGCAACCCTTTCTATATAGCTCTTAGCCCAGTGGCTTGATATATCCGTAAATGCAGCAGCTTCTGCAGTCATTGTAAATATCAGCGAAAGAACAATGGTCAGTAATAATATTTTGTTTAATTTACTACTTTTCATAATACCTCCTACCCATCCATATTTTAATAAATTATACCATAACACCAATGATTCTGCAAACTATTATTTGCGTATACAGCACAAATAAAACACCGGTTATTCCATTGATTTATATACCCGCCGCCTTGAAAAAACTATTGACATCCTGTGATATTATGATAGATTTTAATCATGACAAATAATTGGGGGTCTCTATGTTATTAATTTTAAATAAAGATGCAGATATAAAGGAAATAAATATAATAAAAGAAAAAATTAATAAAATGGGATTTGAAGTCAACGATATCGAGGAATTGAATTATCATATTCTTGGCATAATCGGAGATACCGGCAATATTGACCCTGGGATTTTTGAAGCATACAAAGCTATCGACAAGGTAATATTCGTGCAGGAACCATATAAAAAAGCAAATAGGCTGTTTCATCCTGACAATACAAAAATCAAAGTAAATGACGTGACAATCGGCGGCAGTGAAATATGCGTAATGGCAGGTCCCTGCTCCGTGGAAAGTAAAGAGCAGGTATTGACAATAGCAGAGGAAGTTAAAAAATCAGGTGCAAAGTTTTTAAGAGGCGGTGCTTTTAAACCGCGAACATCTCCATACAGTTTTCAGGGACTTAAAAAAGAAGGACTGGAACTGTTGCTGCACGCCAAAAAACACACCGGTCTGCCCATAGTAACCGAAATAATGTCTACCGACTACCTTGATGAATATGTTGAAAATGTGGATATTATACAGGTCGGAGCCCGTAATATGCAAAATTACGAACTTTTGAAGCAGCTCGGCAAAATCCGTAAACCAATATTGCTGAAGAGAGGCATCTCATCTACCATAGAAGAACTGTTGATGTCAGCCGAGTACATACTGCTGGGCGGAAACGAAAATGTAATTCTGTGCGAGCGGGGTATCAGAACATTTGAAAATTATACAAGGAACACATTGGATCTAAGCGCTGTTCCCGCAATAAAAAAATTAAGCCTCCTGCCTGTAATTGTTGATCCAAGCCATGCAACCGGAAGATGGTGGATGGTGGAGCCGCTGGCTCTGGCCGCTGTTGCAGCAGGAGCTGACGGCTTGCTTATCGAAGTGCACAATGACCCGGAAAATGCTCTGTGCGACGGAAACCAGTCCANNTTAAAGCTCATAGCAAAAGCCGTAGGAAGAGAAATGTGATGAAAAAATTAGAAATCAATATACCAGGTAAAAGCTACGACATTATCATAGAAAAAGGCCTGCTGAAAAATTTAGGAACAGACATAAAAAAAGTTTATGAAAATACTAAAATAGCGGTAATAACCGACAGCAACTTATACGATCTGTACGGCAACACATTGAATGAAGTGTTAAGCGAAAATTTCGACCCGAATTTTATTGTGGTAAAACCCGGTGAAACCAGCAAGTCGTTAAGCACATTGGAACATGTTTATTCAAAACTTGCCGCCTCTAATATTACAAGAAGCGATTTAATTATTGCGTTCGGCGGTGGAGTTGTAGGCGATCTTGCGGGTTTTGCGGCATCCACATATTTAAGAGGAATTGACTATATTCAAATACCCACATCCCTGCTTGCTCAAATTGACTCGTGCATTGGAGGGAAAGTTGCCGTCAATTTAAAGGAAGGCAAAAACTTAGCCGGCAGCTTCTACCATCCGGTAAGAGTTCTCACCGATCCCGATATTTTGCTCACCCTGCCTGAAAAATATATAAGAGACGGTCTGGGAGAAGTAATAAAATATGCATGCATCAAAGACACCGCACTGTTTGATATGTTAATGAGCATTGATACAAAGGAAGCGATGTTTGAGCATATAGATCAGCTTATCTGCACATGCTGTAAAATAAAAAAGGAGCTGGTTGAAGCCGACGAAAAAGACAAGGGACAGAGAATGCTTTTAAACTTTGGGCACACCATAGGCCACGCCATAGAAAAAAGTATGAATTTTGAAATAACTCACGGAGAAGCGGTGTCGGCAGGAATGCTTTATATAACCAAAAACAGCGAAAAATCCGGAATCACAGAAGCGGGAACATATGAAAAAATCAAAAATATGCTGGACCATTTCAATATTGACTATAATTTTCCTGATTTAAACATGAATAATATAAAAAATTATATACGTCTTGATAAAAAGAACCTGTCCGGAGAAATCAACTTGATTTTATTAAAAAAAATCGGAGATGCTTTTGTAAAAAAAGTTTCACTTGATGAAGCAGAAAAATATATTGCAATATAAGGAGGTATCATGAAAAGCATAAAAATCATGCCTTCGGTTCTGAAAGGAAGGATTGCCGTTCCTCCCTCAAAAAGTCTGAGCCACAGAGCCATAATCTGCGCTTCCCTGTGCAATGACGAGCAGAGCATTATAAATAACCTACTTTTTTCAGAAGATATAAAGGCAACCGCAGATGGAATGAAAAAACTGGGCTCAGAAATAAATATAGAAAATAGCAGTGCTTATATAAAAAGAAACAATGTCATTGAAAAAAATCCAGTCATAAGCTGCGGTGAATCAGGTTCCACACTGAGGTTTCTGATTCCTTTAAGCCTTGTGTTGACAGACTCCTGCATATTTACAGGAAGCAAAAGATTATTTGAAAGGCCTCTTGATGTCTATTATGATATATTCGCAAAACAGCAGATTGATTACAATGCTGAAAATGAGCGTCTCACACTCAGAGGCAGTCTTTCACCCGGCACATATGTGATTTCCGGAAGCATAAGCTCACAGTTTATATCAGGTTTGTTGTTTTCACTGCCTCTTCTTGAAGGTGATTCAAAAATAGTCATAGACGGCAGCTTTGAATCAAAATCATATGTTCAGATGACAATTGATGTTATCAGGCATTACGGAATTCATATATATGAAACTAATGAAAAAACATTTCTCATAAAAGGAAGACAGAAATATAAAAGTACCACTTATACAATTGAACGTGATTATTCCCAAGCAGCATTTTTTCTTGCGGCAAACGAACTTGGCAATGAAGTGGAATGTCCAGGTCTGAATGCCGATTCACTGCAGGGAGATAAGGAAATAATAAATATAATTAATAAGTACGGCTGCCTGAAGGATGAAACAGCAATAGACGCATCCCAGATTCCCGACCTCGTTCCCATAATAGCAGTCATGGCTTCATTAAAAAACAATCATACCACCGTCATAACAAATGCCGGGCGACTCCGGCTCAAAGAATCCGACAGGCTGAAAGCAATTTCTACGGAACTTGGAAAATTGGGAGCTTCAATAAGGGAAACTGAAGACGGACTGATAATAAAGGGAAAACAAAGTCTGAAAGGCAATGCGAAAGTGAACAGCTGGAACGATCACCGCATAGCCATGTCGCTTGCTGTTGCCGCAACAAAGTGCAAAAATGAAATAATATTGGAAAACCATATGGCTGTCAGCAAGTCATATCCCCATTTTTGGGAAGACTACAAATCACTGGGAGGTGTCATATATGAGCTCAATAACCGGAAATAAACTTAAAGTAAGCATATTCGGTGAATCTCACGGGGAAGGAATAGGCGTTGTAGTCGACGGGCTTCCACCCGGAATTGAACTGGACTTAGATTATATCGACTTTCAGATGAAAAGAAGAGCTCCGGGACAAAATGACATTTCAACTCCGCGAAAAGAAAGTGACCGTTACAAAATATTAAGCGGTTTCTTTGAAAACAAAACAACAGGTGCGCCTCTTTGCGCCATAATATTTAATGAAGACAAAAATTCAAAGGATTACAGCGAAATAAAAAATAAAATCCGTCCGGGACACAGTGACTACACCGGATATATAAAGTATAGAGGATATAATGATTACAGAGGCGGAGGGCACTTTTCCGGCAGACTTACTGCTCCGTTGTTATTTGCAGGCTCTATTGCCATGCAGCTGTTAGAAAGAAAAAAAATATTCATAGGAAGCAGGATAAAAAGCATCTATAATATAGAGGATGACACAGCACCCAAAGTTGACGAAACTGAAATTAACACTTTTAAACAAATGACTTTTCCTGTTATATGCGAAAAAAAGAGAAAGCAGATGGAGGACGAAATTGTTAATGCCAGAAACAGCAACGATTCATTAGGTGGAATAGTTGAAACATACATAATCAACGTACCCGCCGGATACGGCCAGCCATTCTTCGATTCTGTGGAAAGCAGAATATCTCACATGATATTTTCGATACCTGCAGTCAAGGGAATTGAATTCGGAGCAGGTTTTAAAATAACAGTACAGACAGGCAAGGAAGCAAATGATGAATTCTATGTGGCAAACAAAAAAATTATGACAAAGACCAATAACAGCGGAGGAATATTGGGCGGCATCTCAAACGGAATGCCTATAATATTCAGGACGGCCATAAAGCCTACTGCATCCATTTCCTCTCCTCAAAGCACCGTGGACATATCCAAAATGGAAACCACGGTTTTAAATATTGCGGGACGCCACGACCCATGCATCGTTCCGAGAGTTCTTCCGGTGATCGATGGTGCAGCGGCCCTGGTCATACTTGATTTAATGTTGGAAAGAGATGGTGAAATATGGATTTAAAAAACGCAAGAACCGAGATTAACAATATTGACATGGAAATAGTACGTCTGTTGGAAAAAAGATTTAATGTTGTATTAGAGATAGGACAATATAAAAAAGAAAACAACATTCCGATTTACGATGCAAAAAGAGAAAAAGCAGTCATAGAAAACTGTATCAGTTATTTAGAAAACAAAGAATATTCTAAATGCATCGAAGGTATTTACAGACAAATTATGGATTCAAGCAAGGAGCTGGAGAAATAAGGACTATGAACGGAAATATAGTTATAATCGGTATGCCAGGAAGCGGAAAAACAACCGTAGGTTCGCTGGTTTCAAAAAAACTGGAAATGAAATTTATAGATATGGACGAATATATAGCTCGAAAAGAAAACAAATCGATTCCGGCTATGTTCGCTATAAGCGAGGAATATTTCAGAAATGCGGAAACCGAATGTGCAAAGGAAGTAAGCAAAGAAAGTTCCACTGTAATTTCAACAGGCGGAGGGGTGATAAAAAGAAAAGAAAACATGGATTATTTAAAACAAAACTCTGTCATAGTTTTTTTAAACCGGCCGATTGAAAAGATAATCGCCGATATTGACACAGAAACCCGTCCCCTGCTTAAAGAAAGCATCAGCAATATCCATATGCTCTACAGTGAAAGAATCTACTTATACAAAAAATACTGCCACATTGAAATATTAAATAATAAAACAGCCGGTGATGCCGCAAACAGCATTGCAGAAGCATATATCAGACAAAAGAAGCTGTTGCATTAGCAATTATTAATCATCATGGACACAACCGCTAAATGCAGCAGCTTCTTCTATTCTTATTTTTTCAGTTTTATTCCAGTGCTTTTTTTCTCACGATTTCAAATTCATTTTGAATTTCTGCAGACGGTTCCGCAGACATTTTAGATACCATATAAATGAATATGCAGGATATTATAAATGCAGGAAGCAATTCATACACACCGAAAATTCCGCCCATTGGTTTGAGAAGAAGTTTCCATATAAATACCATTATCCCTCCTGAAAGCATGCCTGCAATGGCACCTTCCCTCGTTGTTCTTTTCCAGAACAGCGAGAATAGTGTAATCGGTCCGAACGTAGCACCGAATCCTGCCCAGGCAAATGAAACAATGGTAAATATTATGCTGCTTTCATCAAGCGCAATCACAATACCTATAATTGAAATTGCCAGCAATACAATTCTTGATACATTCATGACCTGTTTATCCGTTGCATCCTTATTAATTAAATGCTGATAAATATTTTTAGCAAATGCAGATGCGGCAATTAACAAATATGAATCCGAAGAACTTATTGTGGCAGCCAGTATACCTGCCATTACAAAGCCTGCCAGAAATGCCGGAAGCAGATTTTGAGAAAGTACAACAAATACGCTCTCAGCCTCGCTGTAAGTAGATATTGCCGTAGGAAATAAAGCCCTTCCGATGATACCTATTGAAACAGCAGCCACAAGAGAAATCAGAACCCATACGGTAGCAATTCTTCTTGACTGTTTTAACTCTCCCGAATTTCTTATTGCCATAAATCTTAAAAGCACCTGCGGCATTCCAAAATAGCCGAGACCCCATGCCATTGTCGAAAGCACTGTGTATATTCCATACCTGCCTGCTACGCCGAACTGCGGAACACCGTTGATTACTGTCTGTGTGCCGTCTGCTCCCAATATAGGAGATGCTATTCCGAAAAATTCAAAAAATCCCGGAATTGACCGTGCATTTGCAATAACAGCTGTTATACCGCCTGCGGCAGCTGTTCCAACAGCAAGAGTTGTTACTAAGGCAACAATCATTACGAATGCCTGCATGGTATCTGATGCACTTTCAGCCAAAAATCCGCCGACAAATGTATAGAATATAACAAATGCAGCACCTGCTATCATCATATACTGATACTTAAATCCAAATAACGTACTAAACAGCTTACCTACAGTGACAAAACAGCTCGAGGCATAAACCGTAAAAAATACTAAAATAAAAACTGCTGAAATAGTCATGATAATCTTATTTTTTTCTTTAAATCGGTTGCTGTAAAAATCAGGAAGTGTTATGGAATCTCCTGCAACAACAGAATAATTGTGAAGCCTTTTAGCCACGAAAAACCAGTTTAAGTATGTTCCCACGGCAAGACCTATTGCGGTCCATATGGCATCACTCAAGCCAAACCAGTACGCAACTCCCGGAAGACCCATTAATAGCCATCCGCTCATATCTGAAGCTTCTGCGCTCATAGCCGTAACCCACGGGCCAAGTGATCTACCTCCTAAAAAATAGTTGTCACTGCTTTCATTGGCACGTTTTGCAAAATATAATCCGATGCCCATAACAACAGCCATGTACACAATCATTGAAACAAAAATTTGTAATGTGTCTCCTTTCATTAACGAACCTCCTTCTTTTAATTGCAGGCTCCACATATGCTTGCTCACTGCCGGTCGCATAATTACACAGTCTCATTCACCAATTTATTTGCTCGCTGTCGCTCACATAAATAGGGAATTCGTTGTGGTTGACTTACCGGCAATTTGTTCTTCGCTATCGCTCGCACAAATTGGGTCAAGTCATACTGAATTGCACTGCATAAAACCTACCGCCATTTTTCAGGAAAATCACCTGAAACGGGGTTAGGGTTAAAAAAATACATCCGCCTCTATAAGAGGCGGATGTCCGCGGTACCACTCTAACTGCACAAAAGTACAGTAACTCAATAAGATAAGGGTTTTGCCCTTTGGGTTGTTACCCCCAAACGCTCCGAGGCGGGTTCAATTAACAGTGGGACAAAAGCATTTCACCAAGCAGCCTTCTCTCTAAGTCCATGTTTCTTTACTAATCCTCTTCATAGCAAATATTATATTAAACGAAATATTACACCACTATACATACTTTGTCAAGTAAATTTTAAAATTTATTTTTATTAATTTTTTGTTATATTTAATTATCAGTCATTAATTAGCTTGCTGATTACCTCTTTAACCGTTGAAATTTTATTAATCCCTGCTAATTTAGAGCCGCAGAATATCAGACCGTCACGACCTTCCGCCGCATCTATGAGGCCGGTTGATATGCAGTACGGAATAGTCATCGGATTGCAGTTAGGCATGCATTTGTAGCATTTGCTTACTGTACAGCCGTTTATCAAAGAATCGGTCAGGAATTTTGTTCTAATGGCTCTTGCTGGCATTCCCACAGGACTCTTTATTATCATTTCTTCTTCATCTGTTGCATTGACATATGCAAGCTTGAAGTTTTCATGAGCATCACATTCAACAGTAGGAACAAACAAACTTGCAATTTGAAAGCCCTCAGCTCCGGACTCTGCCAGCTCAGCCATATCCTCTTTGGTTCTTATTCCTCCAGCGGCAATAACAGGTATTTTAATACTGTGTTCCGATTCGATATTGCCGATTAACTCTTTTACTTCCTTAACAATTTCTTTTAAGGATGCATATTTTTTTTCTAACATTTCATCCATCTTAAATCCCAGGTGTCCGCCTGCCAACGGTCCTTCTACAACAACAGCATCAGGCAGCCTGTCATGCTTTAAATAACTTTTTATAATTATTCTTGCAGCCTTCGCCGATGATACTATCGGAGCTATCTTAGTTGATGTTCCTTCCACAAGCTTAGGAAGTGCAAGAGGCAGTCCTGCTCCGGATATTATTAAATCTATCTTCTCTTCAACAGCTTTTTTTACATAAAGTTCGTAGTTATTCATGGCAGCCATTAAGTTCATGGCTATAATGCCTTTTGTTTTCTCTCTTGCTTTTTTTATTTCCTTTCCGATTGCTCTTAAATTGGCTTCTACAGGATTGGCGGCAAAATCAGGTTCACGAAACCCAATCTGCACCCCTGATATCGTTCCTATTCCACCTTCATTGGCAACGGCTGCAGCCAGGTTGGACAATGATATGCCGATACCCATGCCTCCCTGAATTATTGGAATCGCAGCAGTTAAATTTCCGATTTTCAATTCTTTTAACTTCATATTCTCTCCAATGCTTTAAATATCTGTTTATTTGATAATCAAAGTATATCCGCGCCGCATCTCTTTGTCAAGCAAAAAAGAGCTACCATAATAATTTCAAACAAAAAGCTGTGAATATGATCGAAAAATCAAAAGGCCACCGCATGATTTATCAAGCGGTGGCCTTTTGCATTTGTTATTATATTGTTGTAAAATTAAAATCCTTATTTTGAATTGAATTCATCAATGGAGGCATTGGTAAATTCCTGTTTTTCTTCTATTGCCTCCTGGAGCATCATGTCTTTGACCTTCATGAGTCTGGTTTGATTTCCTCTCTCATTTTCGTCCAGTTTCATCTGAATATATTTAATTGTTTCCTGAAATTGGGGAATCATAACATATTCGAGAGCATTAACCCTTCTTCTTGTCTTTTCGATTTCAGCGGATAAAAGCTGCACTTCTTTTTCAACAGCCGCAAGCTTAAGCAATTCAGGAAAAATATCGGCTAAATTTTCAATTGCATTGTCAAGCTCTGCCGAAGTGTTGGCAAAACCATAGGGATAAATATTTGATGTATCATCAGTCGTTGTTTTAAATTCAAATACCGGAACATCAACGCTCATGACATTTTTATTGCCTACTTCTATGGATACGCCCTGTTTCGGAAACATCAATGCTTCGTTTAACACTTCAGATGACATAACCGCACTGGCTATGACGAAGTTGGAATAAACATCACCGATGTGTGCCTCAACCTGCTCACGCAAGACTTTATTTTCTCTGGCAAGCTCCAAAAATTGCTTCATAAGCTCATCTCGTTTATCCTTGAGCATCTTATGGCCTTTTACCGCCACCTTCAGACGCTTTTTCAGAGAGGTTAATACCATTCTGGTTGGATTTACATTTAATCTTGCCATAACCTCACCCCTCTAATCTTGTTTCGGATAGTATTTTTCAATATATTCGTCCCTTATACGTTTTAATTCGCTCTTCGGAAGCAGCGTCAATAAATCCCATCCGATAGTCAGTGTTTCTTCAATTGTTCTGTTTGTTTCATAGCCTTGAGAAACATATTTTTTTTCAAATTCGTCCGCGAATTTGGCATAATATTTATCTGTGTCAGAAAGTGCTGCCTCTCCCAGTATTGCCATAAGCTCTTTGGCTTCCTTACCTCTCGCGTAAGCCGCAAACAGCTGGTTCAATACATCTGAGTGGTCTTCTCTCGTCTTTCCTCTTCCTATACCTTTATCCTTTAAACGTGACAATGAAGGAAGAACGTCAATAGGAGGTTTTATATTCTTTCTGTACAATTCACGGGAAAGAATAATCTGACCTTCTGTAATATATCCTGTCAGGTCGGGTATCGGATGCGTTTTGTCATCTTCAGGCATCGTAAGTATAGGAATCATTGTAATAGAGCCTTCAATATCTCTTTTTCGTCCTGCCCTTTCATAAATGGATGCAAGGTCAGTATATAAATATCCGGGATATCCACGTCTTCCCGGTACTTCCTTACGTGCCGCAGATACCTCACGCAGAGCCTCTGCATAGTTAGTTATATCTGTAAGAATTACGAGAACGTGCATACCCTTTTCAAATGCCAGGAATTCTGCTGCGGTAAGCGCCATACGCGGTGTTGAAATACGCTCTATGGCAGGGTCGTCAGCCAGATTCATGAACAGTACGGTTCTGTCTATGGCACCTGTGCGCTTAAAGTCGGAAATAAAGAAATCCGCTTCTTCATATGTGATACCTATTGCCGCAAATACAACGGCAAATTTGGAATCAGTTCCAAGAACTTTTGATTGACGTGCAATTTGTGCCGCCAGCTCTGCATGTGGCAGACCGGAACCTGAAAATATGGGAAGTTTCTGCCCTCTTACCAGTGTGTTCAATCCGTCTATTGCAGAAACACCTGTCTGTATAAATTCATCGGGATAGTCTCTTGCCGAAGGATTCATTGGCAGACCGTTAATATCGAGTCTTTTTTCGGGAATTATTTCCGGACCGTTGTCGATAGGCCTTCCCAGACCGTCAAATACACGTCCGAGCATATCGTAGGATACTGCCAGCTCCATTCCCCTTCCGAGAAATTTCACCTTGCTCTCTGCAAGGTTTATGCCTGCGGAGCTTTCAAAAAGCTGTACCAGTGCGTTGCTTCCATTAATTTCAAGAACTCGGCAGCTTCTCGTCTCGCCGTTGGGAAGTTCAATGACTCCCAGTTCATCATAAGCTACATTTTCAACATTTTTTNNGTCCTGCTACCTCAGATATTGTTTTATATTCTCTAATCATATTATTCGACCTCCCTGCCTGATACAAGAGCTGATATTTCTGTTTCTACCTGCTTTTTGATGCTGTCAAAAGCCTCTTGTATATCTTTTTCTTCTGTGTATTTAAATCTTCCTATCTTTTCTCTTACTGGAATATCCGACAGAGCTTTGAAATCAGCTCCCTCTTTTAAAGCTTCCGCTCCGTCATGATAATATTTTAAAATTAATGTGAGCAATTTGTGCTGTTTATCAAGAGATGAATATGTGTCTACCTCATGGAACGCATTCTGATGCAGGTAATCTTCCCTTATGGATCGAGTTGCTTCAAGTTTTAATCTGCCTGCAACCGACAGTGAATCAACACCTACCAGCTGGACTATTTCATTCAGTTCTGCTTCTTCCTGCAGAAGCTTCATTGTTTCAGAACGAAGTTCGGTCCAGTCCTTAGCCACATTCTCATCAAACCACTTGCTTAATCTGTCAACATACAGCGAATAACTGTTGAGCCAGTTTATAGCCGGGAAGTGTCGTCTGTAAGCAAGCTGCGCATCAAGTGCCCAGAACACCTTAACTATACGAAGTGTTGCCTGAGAAACAGGTTCCGAAATATCTCCTCCCGGAGGCGATACCGCTCCTATGGCAGATAATGCTCCTTCTCTTCCTTCCGAACCGAGACTTACAACTCTTCCCGCTCTCTCGTAGAACTGAGCGAGACGTGAAGCCAGGTATGCCGGGTAACCTTCTTCGCCGGGCATTTCTTCCAGACGTCCGGACATTTCACGAAGTGCTTCTGCCCAACGGGATGTGGAGTCTGCCATCAATGCTACCGAATAACCCATGTCTCTGAAATATTCAGCTATTGTAATTCCTGTATAAATAGATGCTTCACGTGCCGCAACAGGCATATCAGATGTGTTGGCAATCAGCACCGTACGTTTCATCAATGATTCACCTGTCCTCGGGTCTTTCAGTTCAGGGAACTCCATTAAAACGTCAGTCATTTCGTTTCCGCGTTCGCCACAGCCGATATATACGACTATTTCCGCATCCGCCCACTTAGCCAGCTGATGCTGAACAACCGTCTTACCGCTTCCGAACGGTCCCGGAACGGCTGCGACACCGCCCTTCGAAATCGGGAACAACGTGTCAATAACTCTCTGTCCCGTTACCAGAGGTCTTTCCGGCACTAATTTTTCTTTGTATGGTCTTCCTTTTCTTACGGGCCATTTCTGCATCATTGTTAAATTAACAGTTTCACCGTCATCTTTTTTAACAACGCACACCGTTTCTTCAACAGTAAAATTTCCTGATTTTATTTTTTCAACAGTTCCGCTTATGCCGTAAGGAACCATAATTTTTTGCTGAACCACAATTGTTTCCTGAACAGTACCTATTATGTCTCCTGCCTGAACTTTGTCTCCAATCTTTGCAACGGGAACAAATTCCCACTTCTTCTCTCTGTTCAGAGACGGAACACTGATACCTCTTGTTATGTTATGTCCCGCTATCTTTCTGATTTCTTCCAGTGGACGCTGGATTCCGTCATATATAGTTTCAATAAGCCCGGGTCCCAGTTCGACTGAAAGCTGTGCTCCTGTTGATACTACAGGTGCTCCCGGAGCTAATCCTGCTGTTTCTTCATATACCTGAACGGATGCTCTGTCACCGCGCATCTCTATAATTTCGCCAATCAGGCCTTGATCGCTTACACGCACAACGTCAAACATGTCTGCATCTTTCATACCTTCCGCAATAACCAACGGACCTGATATTTTAACTACTCTTCCTTGGCTCATTAAATAAATCACCTGCTTTCATTTTTTATAACACTGCTAATTAATCGTTGTTAAACAATATATCTGCACCAACTGCTCTTTCAACGGCTTTCTTAATATTTTCAAGACCTATGCCCGTAGTTCCATTCATGCCGGGTATAGGAATGATTGCCGGCAGCCGCATTTCATCATACTCATAAACAGTATCCCTGATTTCGTTGTAGAAGTTTTCCGTTATATAAATAATAGCATAGTCTTCGTCAACAATAGCTTTTAATTTATTTTTTACTTCTTCCTTTGTGGAGCAGTCAAAAACATTTAATCCGACTGCCTTAAAACCAAGAACACTTTGTTTGTCTCCGATAACACCTATTTTATACATATGTCTCTCGCACCCTCTCTCTTATAAGTTCAGGCGAGATGCCTGCAAGTTTGCCTGCCAGTATAATTCTTGCAATTTTAATTTCATTATCTTTTGCAATCAGGTAGCCTGCCAGTGGCTCTATGCCAAACGGTACATACTTGGCATATTTGACATGCTGTATAAGTTTGTTGTCTAAAAGTTTTTCCAATGTTGTAAACATTCCCGTTTCTTGAAGAGCTTCTGTTCCCTCAAGAAATATATCTTTAAAATCATATGCAGACAGCTGTTCAGCAAACTTTTCAAACGGCTCATCATAGTTTTTAATAAATACCTGTTCGTGTATTTTGCCGCCGTGTAAAAACACCTTGGTGAAAAAATCCCATGATTTATTCATCTTTTTAAGCCTGACATATGTTTTCAGGTTAATTGTATCTATCTGCATTCTGACATAATCGATTATAAAATCACTTTTTGTTTCTTCTGCAGAGCTCAGCACTTCGTCATAGCAATATTTATCTAAAATAATGTCTATCAGCTGCGGATCATTTGTTTTAGGGAAAGTTTCGATTATTTCCTTTAACGCTTTTTCCATATTTTCTGTCAGAGCCGAAAATTCTCTTTCTTTCACAGCATATTTAAGAACTTTCAGATCAATCGTCCCTGTGTCTACGAGAGTATCGGAAAAATCCATGCCCAAATACTCCGCCTTCATAATAACTTTTAAATTATGATAATCATATGGGTATAAAAACATATTAAAGTATTTTAACTCCGGAGCTACAGATGTAATAAAATCGTATGTTTTCTTATGCTCTCCGGTTAACAGTTCCTCATAATTATTAGGAGCTACAGCTTCAATTCCATATGCGTAATTTATATCGTCTAAAACTCTTAAGGCATCTTCAATTGTTTTTGCATCAATCATCTTCTCCGCTCTTTCATGTGTCAGCATATTCTTTTCAACACTTCGCACGCGTGCAGTAGAAAATAAATAATCTGTATCCTTAATCTTCGCCAAAGCCATTCCTCCTTTCAGGCAGGATTATTTAAAAAAGTGCATTTGCAACTTCGTTTGTAAGTTCATCCTTCATGGAGTCCAATATGGTTTCAAAGGTGCTGTTTATTTCTATTGATCCGCTTTTTAACACAAAGCCTCCGCTTGAATTTACCGTTTCATTGCTCAATGTAAATCTTTTTGTTTTTACTCTGTTATTGACAGCTTTAACTAATTTATCGCCAATTTTCTCTCTGTCCTGTTTATTTAAAATGATTGTTCCGTCGCTGTATGGAATCCTTGCTATTTGATCCGCAAGAAAATTAATATATTTATCTTCAGGCATGGCCCTGAGCTTTTTAATAACCGCATCAAAGCTCTTTTTAATGGCTTCCTGCTTTGCCGAAAGCATCATCTTTCTTCCCTGAAGCTCTGCGGCTGATACTTTTCTGNNAGCTTTTTTAATAGCCTCGGCTTCATTTTCAGCATTTTTTATAATATCATTTTTTGTTTTATTTGCATCGGCAAGAGAAACTTCGGCATTATGTTTCGCATCGCTTAATATGTTAGCCGTTATATTTTCAATGCTCATCCCTTCACATCCTTATTATAAATTTTTTACATACATTCTTAAAGCGCTATACCATTTACCATAAGGAATGATGCAAGAAGTGCCAGAACCGCATATGTCTCAACCATTGCCGTATAAACCATGGCTTTTGCTATTTCTTCCTGTCTTTTTCCGACAAGCATTATACCTGAAGCCGCAACTTTTCCCTGGTGTATTGCTGATACAAGCCCAACTATACCTATCGGAAGTGAAGCTGCCAAAAACATTCCGCCCTGTGCAGTTGTTAAATCAGCCATATTTCCGCCTAATAATCCTATTTTATTTAAAATAATAAAAGCGATAAGAAGTCCGTAAATACCCTGAGTACCAGGCAGCGCCTGAAGCAGCAGTGTAGAACCAAACTTTTTAGGATCTTCCGCAACAACTCCTGAAGCAGCCGAACCTGCTATACCAACCCCGATCGCACTTCCGATACCGGCAATTGCCGATATTGATGCACCCAAAATAGCTAAAAAACTTCCGCTTGAAAATAATTCATTCATTTAAAATTTCCTCCTTGATTTAATCATTAATTATTTTGATATATTTGGTTTTCTTCATGAACGGATTAAAAGCATCTCCTCCGCCTTCATAGAATTTTCCGAAAAATTCCACATATTGAAGTCTTGCGGAGTGTACGAATGATCCCAATCCGTTAATAGCAAAGTTTATCAGATGTCCGAATAAAAATACCGCTATAAATAATATTTTGCCGGGCAATCCACTGCCGCCCATTGAGCCGATCAGGCTAAGGACAGATGATATAACACTGGTTGCGAGACCGAGAGCAAGCAATCTTGAATAGGATAAAACATCACTTAAATAGCCCGTTATTCCGTAAAGAGACATTACACCGCCGGTTAATTTACCAACAATGTTTTTCTTTTCTCTTCCCTGCGTAAGCACAAGCCCCGCTGCGGATATTATGGTTATCCATTTCCCGGCTTCGACGGAGCCCGGAATAATCATGTCTCCGGCAAGCCAGAATATAGGTCCGATTATAAACAAATACCATAGCCCCACATCGAAGAAAGCATCCAGAGGATGACCGTCCCTGATCAGAACGTATGCCTTTATTCCCATACCGGCAAATAAATGAATGAGCCCGAGTACGAAAGAAAATATAAGAACTGTCATAGGATCTTCCATAGGATTCAGCCACACATATTTCAATGGCAAATTGGCATTGAAAAGAACCTTGGCTCCTGTGGTTATTCCGTCTCCGAACCAGCTTCCGAACATGGCTCCCCAGAACATTGTAGAAAGTCCGCAGTAAAAAAATAAATTAATCATCTTTTTAAATGTACCTTCTATGTTATACTTCCTGAGAATCAGAAAACATGCAACTGCCATTATTGCACCATATCCTACATCTCCCAGCATCATGCCGAAAAACAATATATAAAAAGGTGTCATGACCGCTGTTGGGTCTATGTTGGAAGATGATGGAAGGCTGTACAACTCTGTGATTGATTCAAGCGGTTGTACAAATGAGTTGTTATTTAACAATATCGGATATTGTTCCCCTTCATCAGGCTGCCTTACTTCATGCCAGCACTGATATTTATTCAATATCTGCTCTACTTTTTCCCTGCTTACTTCCGGAATCCACCCTTCAATATAAAAAGTAGTATCTGTTTTAAGCATATTGCTTAAAATTTTATTTTTATCTCTTTCAATAATCAAATAGTCATGCAAAATTTGAATTTCTTCTTTATATGGAACAGCTTCCGCTATTCTTTTTTCTATTATTTCCTTTTTGCCGGCTATTTCTTTTAATTTTTTTTCATACTTAACAATATTTTCAGCCGCAGTTCCTTCCAGATCCTTAAATACAACATTACTAAATCCATATTGCTTCAGGACTTCATACACTTCTTCCTTTTCCTGAGTCAGACAGATAATAGAAATGTAATGCTGGTCCTTGTCACTGCCGATTGTATTAAAATAACACTTATCGGTTTTTTCATCTAAATCACTTAATAATTTTTCAATTTCTACTATGTTTGGAACTATACCTGTAAATATGCTTGTATACTTAGTTTCGCTTAGATCCAGAGGCACATCATAACATGTCCATGGTTTCAGACTCATTATTGCCGCTTCTGTCTTGTTTTCTTCAGAACTGAGTTCATTTAGAGACTTGTTTAATTCAAGAACTTGATTGACATTTTCCCTTGTTGTTGAGTTATTTAACAACCTTTGGTCAAATTCTTTTGAAGTAATATACTTTCTTGTGCTGAATAAAGGCCTTTTGCTTGTGTCATATTTCTCAAGACTGGCAAGCACTTCGCCGATTTTGGATATTCTTGCATCATAGCTTGAAACTTCTGATTCATTGCCGTCTTTCTTCACATAAGAAATCCACTGTTCATCTGTGAGTTTAGAATCCTGTGAGCTTATTTCTACAACTCCCAGATCCATCAGTTCTTTAATAAGCAATGATTTTTCTTTGTTTAAGCCGATAATGCTGATTTTGCTCATTTTAACTATTGCCACTGGCATTCACTATCCTTTCCAGTATAATCGAAGCAGCATCATCCATGTTCTCATCCGCTTTTTTAAGAATATTTTCACATTCTTTTGCAGCATTATTAATTATGCCGTCATATAAAAGCTGTCCTTCAGATTCAGCAACTTTCAGGACTTCAGAACTTTCTGATTCAGCGCGTTTTCGTGCTTCATCAATTATCTGCTGAGCTTGCGCATTAGCATCGGTAATAACCTGTTTAGACTGCTTAACAGCTTCTTTTTTCACCATTTCAGCCTTTTCCTCAGCTTCCTTTATTACCTTGATGATTTCAATCGACACTATACCACCACCTCTGTTATAAAATTTGAAAAAAGGTTAAACATTTTCCCATGATAATACTATAATTCGTTAAAAGAAATTTGTCAATAATGGAAAAATGATTTTTAATGCGATTGACTGATTAAAAAAACATTAAAAAACTCGATATTTCATAATTAAATTTAGAATATTTATTTATTTATTTATTAATTTAATTATAAGCAGAAAATTTTACTTTATACGTAACATTTGTTACATTCTAAAAGTGTTTAATTTTTCTTAACATTATTGTTAAGTTTTTAACACATGTATGCAAAAATGCGGGAAAACATTTTTTTTGCTAAAATAAATAAAGCATGTTACAATAAATTATAGCAACATGCTTTATACTTCAAAATTCAACATTGACAATAATACGACGCTGCTACTCGACTACAAATATAAGCTCCGCTTCCGCAGCTATGACATCATCCACATAGGCAACCGCACTTCCAATGCCGAAATTTCCCTTCATCTTTGTTATTTTAGTCACAAGTTTCAGAGTATCTCCCGGACATACTTTCTTCTTAAATTTAGCATTTTTGATTCCGCCGAAATAAATCGTCCTGCATTTAAATTCTTCGAGAGATAAAATGGCAACCGCTCCTGTCTGTGCCAGTGCTTCTATTATAAGGACTCCGGGCATGACAGGATTACCCGGAAAATGCCCCTGAAAAAACTGCTCATTAAATGTTACGTTCTTTATGCCTGCCGCCATTTCTCCCTCTTTAAGCTCTGTTATTTTATCGACTAAAAGCATGGGGTATCTGTGGGGAATTATCTTTTGAATGTCGCTTGAATCATAAATCATAGTAACTCCTTTAAGCTTTGTATTTTTTCAGAACCAGTGTGGCATTGTGCCCTCCGAACCCAAAGGCATTTGAAAGGGCATAGTCGAATTCCCTGCAAATTCCTTCGTTCGGAACGAAGTTTAACCCTAACTCCGGATCAGTTACCAGATGGTTTATTGTGGCCGGTATATATGAATCTTCCAAAGCTTTCGCACACACTATAGCTTCAACTGCTCCCGCAGCTCCCAGCAGGTGTCCGGTCATAGATTTTGTCGAACTTATTGGTACCTCATACGCATAGTCACCGAATATGTTTTTTATCGCCTGTGTTTCAAACTTATCATTATATAATGTGCTCGTTCCGTGAGCATTTATATAACCTATATCTTCCGGTGTTATGCCGGCATCCTCAATGGCACAAAGCATTGAATCTGATGCTCCTTCCGAGCTTGGATCCGGCGATGTCATGTGATATGCGTCACAAGTGGCTCCATATCCCGCTATTTCGGCATATATTTTTGCACCTCTTTTAACGGCATGATCATAATCTTCAAGAACCATCACTCCTGCACCTTCGCCCATTACAAATCCGTGCCTTTCCTTGTCAAAAGGAATCGAAGCCCTGCTTACATCCGTAGTTGTGGAAAGTGTTGTCAGCGCCGAAAATCCTGCTATTGAACATGGAGTTATGGCAGCCTCCGAACCTCCCGCCAGCATTACATCACATATCCCGCCCTGAATTCTTTTGTATGATTCTCCGATTGCATTAGCTCCGGTGGCACATGCGGTGACCGTGCTGAAATTAATTGCCTTGGCTTTATATTTTATTGCAACCAGCCCGGATGCCATATTCGACAGCATCATGGGGATAAAAAATGTAGATACCTTTCCCGAGCCTTTGGTCAGAAGCTTTTCATGCTCTGCTTCGATTGTGTGAATTCCGCCTACGGCGCTGCCCACAACCGTACCGAATCTCTTGCTGTCGATTTTTTCCGTATTAAGTCCCGAATCTTTAACGGCAATATCGGCTGCTGCAAGTGCAAACTGACTGTATCTGTCCATTCTCTTTGATTCTTTTTTATCCATATATGCCGTAGGATCAAACTCCTTTATTTCTGCCGCTAATTTAACACTGAAATCAGCTGTGTTAAATGATTCTATTGGGCTGATCCCGCACTTGCCTTTTTTGACATTCTCCCAGAAATCTGCCCCTGCCCCTATGGGACTGACAACACCTATACCGGTTATTACAACTCTTCTTTTCATAAATCCTCCTGCTTTTGCTTTATTGATTAGCAAGGCTGACAGCTGTAAGCAATCAAGCTGCTGTCTTTACCGCTGCTTAATAATCGCAAATCTGCTGCATCTTTTCTTTTTACATATAATATCCGCCGTTAACCGACAATACCTGACCTGTTATATATGATGCTTTGTCCGAAATTAGAAACTCCACTGCGTCGGCAATATCATCCGGTCTTCCCAGCCTTTGCAGAGGAATATTTCTAATCATTTCGGCTTTCATGTCTTTGGGAATTTTATCAGTCATTTCAGTCCGGATAAATCCGGGTGCTATGGCATTCACAAGTATGTTTCTCTTTCCAAACTCTCTTGCCATGGATTTGGTCATGCCTATCACTCCTGCCTTTGAAGCAGAATAGTTAACCTGCCCGGCATTTCCGCACAAGCCAACTACTGATGATATATTTATAATCCTGCCGCATTTTTGCTTTACCATTTTTTTTGATATGTGTTTACAGCAGTTGAACGTTCCTTTTAAATTTGTGCCGATTACCAAATCAAATTCTTCTTCGGTCATAAGCGGAAGAAGATTGTCTTTTGTTATGCCGGCATTATTTATTAATACGTCAACCGAACCGAATCTTCCGTATGCTTCATCTATGAGATTCTTTGCATCCTCATAACAGGATATATCGCACTGAACCGTCAGATTCCCGGTTTCCTTGTTTGTAAAGCTGTTTATCAGTTCTTTCATTGAAGCTGTGCTGCTCCTGTAATTCAACACAAGATTGTAACCCAGCTCGTTTAACCTCAAGGCTACGGCAGCACCGATGCCTTTTGAAGCTCCCGTTATAATAGCAGTCTTCATGGTTTCCTCCTAACCAGCCATATAGGCTTTCAAAGATGAAATACTTTCTATATTTATCGCTTTGACATTTTTATCTATTTTTTTAATGAACCCTGACAGTGTTTTTCCCGGTCCAATCTCCACAAATGTACTTACTCCGTCCGCTATCATTTTTCTGACACAGGCCTCCCATCTCACGGGATTGTAAACCTGTTTTTCAAGCTTATCCGCTATGTCGTAGTCATCATGATAATATTCTGTGTCAACGTTTGATATAACACTGCAGGACGGTTTTTTGAACTTAATTTTATCCAGATCTTTTTTAAGCCTTGCTCCCGCCGATTTGAGCATCGATGTGTGAAAAGGAGCGCTTACCTGAAGCTTGACGGCTTTTTTGATGTTAAATTCGGCAGTCTCCCCCAGAGCACTTTCGATTGCCGAGCTTTCTCCGCCGACAACTATTTGTCCGGGACAGTTAAANNTCAAGAAGACCGTACCTCCCTGTTACCGCACTGCAAAAACGTATGGCATCTTCGGCAGTGCAGCCCAACAGCGCAAGCATACCGCCTTCTCCTAAGGGAACGGCATTCTGCATGTAATTTCCCCTTTTATAAACAAGTTTCACAGCGGTTTCAAAATCCATTGAACCGGCGGCCGTCAGTGCAGAATATTCTCCCAGGCTCAATCCGCCCATTACAACGGATTCCGTTTCTGAATTGTTTTTCAGGACTTCATAAATTGCCATGCACACCGTCAATAAAGCCGGCTGCGTTATTTTAGTTATACTCAGGTCTTTATCCGGCCCGTCAAAACACAGTCCCGTTATGTCAAAACCTAATGCTTCATTTGCTTTTTGAAATATTTCCCTGCTCTCATTAAAATTTTCATAAAAGTCTTTTCCCATTCCCGCATACTGTGCTCCCTGTCCGGGAAATACAAAAGCAGTCTTATTCATTTTTGCCTCCCATGAACAAACTCAAACTCTTCATAATTTTTTCCGCTTCTTCAAACATTTCAATAATTATTTCTTCACAAGGCTGCTCCCTGCTGATTAATCCGGCAATCTGTCCCGACATGACGGAACCGTAATCCACATCACCTTCTACAGCCGCTTTATATAATCGTCCTCTTCCCAGCCGCTCCATTTCCTCAAGGTCGGCATTATCTTTTTCCAGTTCTCNNCCCTCTTCCGTCTCCGATGCCTCCTGCCGCAACAACAGGAATTTTAACGGCATCAGCTACCTGAGGAGTGAGACACATTGTTGTTATTTCACCTACGTGACCTCCGGCTTCCGTACCTTCACAAATTACCGCATCCGCTCCTGCTTTTTCTAAATGCTTTGCAAAAGCAACTGAAGGCACTACGGGTATGATTTTTGAGCCTGATTCTTTCCATAATTTCATGAACTTTCCCGGATTGCCGGCACCTGTTATAATAACAGGAACTTTTTCTTCCGAAAGCAGCCTGCCAACTTCCTCCACATGAGGACTCAACATCATGACATTGACACCAAATGGCTCATTTGTCAGTTCTCTGACCTTATCTATTTGCTTTTTAAGTTCTTCGGCCGTATTGTTACCTGCAGCTATTACACCGAGACCTCCCGCTTCTGATACTGCAGCAGCCAGAACGGCATCCGCTATCTGAGCCATGCCTCCCTG
>DMJQ01000152.1 GCA_003457065.1 Clostridiales bacterium | reverse complement strand
TTGATGAATAATTGATTTGCAGCGTTTATGCTTATGTTTCCCTGCATTCCTCCTGTTACCGGGTCACCTACAGGCAGCAGCTGAATATATTCCATGCCTGTCAGATTAGCTCCGATTGCTTCTGCCATAGCGATACCGTCTCCTGTGGCGCTTACACTGTTTGTTGAACCGAGATTGTCAAGATCTCCCCAGTGAATGTCGTATTTCTTAATCATTTCTTTATTTCTTGCAAAACCGCCTGTTGCAATGATTACACCATTATTAGCCTTAACAATCACATCATTGTTTCCTTGTTTAGCTTTTACGCCTGTTACATTGCCGTTTTCATATATAAGTTCTATTGCCTGAGTTTCTAACATAATCTCCGCATCGTCGCCCTTGCTTGCTATGTATTCGGTATATGCATCAATCGGACCTGTAACAAGAGGCTTAACAAATTGATGAGTTCTCTGCCACAGTGCTCCCGTAACAATTGCTATTTCATCTCTGAATTCAACTCCAAGGCTTTCAAGCCAGCCTACAGAATCTTCTGCTCCATATGTAAGTGTTTCTATTAATTTAAGATTTCCTGCCTGGTCTCCGCCCTTGAATGCCTGCAGAGCATGAAGCTGAGGAGAATCAAATAAATATGTGTTGCCGCTTTCTTTGTACTCCTGAATCTGAACGGCTAATTCACCCATAAGTCTTTTATGGTCATCATTGACTGGTTCCTGTTTTGTGTATGATTCTAATTCTGTTATCAGCTCAGGACGCATTTCATATTTTTGCTGGCGTGTATCGTCAACTGCGTTATATTGTCCTCCTGCCAGAATTGTTGAACCTCCGAGGCTTGGCATTTTTTCAAGCACAATGACCGTAGCATCGTTTTGCAATGCAGAAACAGCTGCCGCAAGGCCGGCACCTCCGCCACCGATAATTACAACATCGGCTGTTTTATTGATAGTTTCGGTTGGTTCGGATGATAAATTTACTTCTTTCATTAAATCATCAATATTGGCTCCCGCTTTTTCCAAAGCATTTTTAACTGCTTCAAGTATACCTTTGCTTGAATAAGTTGCTCCTGAAACTGTATCGATGTTAAGACTTTGGTATTTAATTATTTCTTCAGGTATTTTTTTTATTGCATTGTCTGATATGCCGGGGGATTCATTGTGGTCCAATATGTTTACTTCAAGAATATTGCTGTCATCTAATTTTACTTCAACCTTTATTGTACCGTTAAGACCTTCAGCTTCACCGGTATAAGTTCCTGGTTTAAATTTTCCTTTTCCATCCGGTGTCTCTTGAGATGTTTGCTGTGAGCATGCAGTTGCTGAAAATACCATTAAAAAAACCAGTAACATCGCTAACAGTCTTTTGCTAAGTTTTATCATGTTCTCCTCCTAATAAATGAAATAATAGAATAATATAATAGAATATTCTATCAATATATTCTATTATATTATAAATTTAAAAAATATCAATATAAATTATTAGATTGTGAAAAAATTTCTAATATATATTGCTTGAAAGGTTTGATTTTGAACAAAATAAATAATTGCAAAATATATATTTGTATAATTGTTAACCATATTTTGAATAAATTTGATACATTGATGACAAAATAGTTGATTTGCAATAAAAAACTAAAGAATGGGCTATGCAATTACTTGAGCAAAGAATGAAAATGTTACACTAAAATCGGTTGTCAATTGATAGTTTGTGGAAGATTATCTCAATGAAGTGAATTAAATGCTGCAGCCGACTCACTGTTTTTTCCGTTTATATCGGAGTTGACTGCAGATTGATTGTCCTTGCGGCTGTATTTATGATCATTTTTTTATTATATTATTCGTAGATATTGGAAAATTTATGCTATAATTATATTGGACAAGAAACAAGTTTATAAATGTCAGCACTTTACGTAGTATGGATATAGATATTTAATAATGCAATAAGAATTTTGTTTGAGTATTCTAAAAGGCCGATAGAATTAATTTGTATCAAATATAAAGTATACAAACAGGNNTGAATGCGAGGTGGATATGATGAAAATTGAGATAGGAGAGGAATTCCCGCAATACTTTAAGCCTGCTTATCCGGAAGAGTTTGACCTGTTTTCACATTTTGAAACGACTTCTGCAATTCCACAGGTACTGTTTGCTGTTACCACATGGAAAGAAAATGGAAAACCTAATGTCTGTTTTCATTCATGGAGTTGTTTCCATGGCGATAAGACATCTTTCTTTGCTGTAATGGGTGGATTATATCAAAATACACATACATTTATCAACATTCAGCGTGAGAAATGTTTCTGTATTAATTTTTTGCCAATAAGCTATTATGATAAATTGACAAGCACAATAAAACATAACGAGTATGAGGCTGATGANNCCTCAAAATCTTATCACGGGAGAATCAACACAATCAGGTATTGCTATTGTTGATATTCAAAAATTGGATTGAGAATTGGACTCGAGTATAAAATAGTATTTGACAATAATGTTGTATTGCCTTAAAATAATGTACACTGTGAGGAAAAACAGGAGGAACTATGGATACACAAAACATATCAAGGCGTGAACGCAAAAAACAAGAAACAAAATCCAATATATTGAGAACTGCCAGGCATTTATTCAGAGACAACGGTATTGACAATACATCCATCGAAGATATAACCGAAAAGGTTGACATATCAAGGGGTACATTTTTTAATTATTTTTCAAACAAGGACGGACTGATTATAGGAATTGTGGAAGATGAGGTCGATGAACTCATAGATTATTTGGAAGATGAACTGATGGGGATAGCAAGTGCGGTAACTAAACTGAAGTTATTTTACAAGAAGATAATCGAAGATGCCATACAATACTTACATATAACGGAACATGTAATAATTTCAACTATTCTTAAAAGTGATGAAAATTCCTTTTGCATTTTCAAAGAATATTATGCAATAACCGAAAAACTGGTTATTGAGGCTCAAAAAAATAAGGAAATCACAGATAAGGTGGCTGTCGATCAAATTGTTTCTTTGATTCTTGGATGTTATTACAGTGTGTTGCACGAATGCTTTTATACAAAAGAAGTTTCTAATGCGGTTATGAAGTTGGACAACATGATTGACTTATTATTTAACGGAATAGAAGGAGAAAAATATATAATGGCTTGATTTTGAAGTATGCTGTAATGAGTTTTGCATAATCTTATCATATATATTGATTTAAGTTCGATTATTAGGATAAAGATATAATGCTTATAATAATCTCTTAATTTTACCAATCGAAAAATTTTTACTCCTCATTTTCCGGTTCTTTTTTTCAATTGCTGAAATTCTTTTTTGCCTCGGGGTAGAATACCTTAACTAATAAAGATACTAAATGGCTTACTGAAGTGGTAAAAATATAAATGGAAAATTATACCCCGCGACAAAAATATACTTTACAATAATATTATACTGTAGTATAATATTATTGTAATATCGGTTGCTTATTTAGTATGGCACAAATTATTTGGAGAAGGTGGTGGATTACGGTGCCAATAAAGGTCATTGCTTACGATGTGGGTACTACAGGATTGAAAACCTGTCTGTTTTCCATTTCAGCTGAGGAAAGTGTGAGGTTCATTGACGGAGAGGTTGAGCATTATGAGCTGCGTTTGCTGGAAAACGGCGGTGTGGAGCAGGACCCTATTGAATGGTGGGAAGCGATGTGCAGAAGTACTAAGCGGCTGTTGGAACGGATGGAAATTCCCAAGGAGGAAATCAAGGGCATATCGTTCTGCTCACAGATGCAGACGTTGGTCATGGTTGATGACAAGGGTAATGTACTCCGAAAGGCTATGAGCTGCATGGATACGCGTGCAGTCAAACAATTCAATGACTATATGTCAAAAGGAGTCAAGGTTGAGGGGCTGAATCTGTATAAAGTGTTTCGTTTTTTGCAGATTACAGGCGCGGTATCAGCCAGTACAAAGGATCCGCTTTGGAAATATCATTGGGTGAGGGAAAACGAGCCGGAGATATTTGCCAAAACTTATAAGTGGCTTGATGCTAAAGAATATCTTACTTGCAGAGCGACTGGCATTATGAAGGTAAGTAAGGATGTGGCGAGCGCGACGTTTCTTTACGACATCAAGAAGGACTGCTGGAGTAAAGAGCTGTGCAATTTGCTTGATATTGATATGAAACATCTGCCAGAAGTTTGTAAATCAACGGACAAGGTTGGTAATCTTTTGCCTAAGGCGGCAGAAGCTCTTGGCTTAGCCGCAGACACACCGGTGTTTTCAGGCGGCAGCGACGTAAGCCTTTGTCAGGTAGGTGCCGGCTGTCTGAATATCGGTGATGTCAATATATATTCCGGCACATCAGGCTGGGTATGTACAACAGTAAATAAACCTCACCTTGATCTGAGCAATGTTATCGGGGGGCTCGTTGGAGCTGATCCAACGACATACTGTTATATCGCTGAAGTAGAAACTTCAGGCAAGTGCATGGAATGGGTTAAAGACCGCGTTGGCTTGCCGGAGATGGACTATGACGAAATGGTTGAATACATAAAAGATACACCGGCGGGAAGCAATGGCGTGTTGTTTTCTCCGTGGATGCATGGAAATCGTTGTCCCTTTGAAGATCCAAATGTAAAGGGTGTCTTTTTCAACATTGGACTCCATACGCGTGGCAGTGATATGATCAAGGCGGTGATTGAAGGTGTTTGCATGCACATGAGATGGATGCTTGTGGCGACCGAAAAAACTTTTGCTACATCTCCTGTAGTGCGGTTCACCGGCGGCAGCGCGATTTCGCCGTACATCTGTCAGGTACTTGCAGACGTGCTTAACCGGGAGGTGGAGAGCATAGAGAATCCGCGCCACGTTGGTACAATGGGTGCAGCCGCGCTCATGGCGGTGAGCTTCGAACTTGTTGACGATATCAAGGACATTAAGAAAATAATCAATGTTAAATCAAGCTATAAACCAGATCCCAAAAACACTGTAGTATATGATAAGATTTTTCCGGTCTTTCAGAATCTTTATAAAGACAATAAGAAATCGTTTGCTGAACTTAACAATTAGATTTGGTAAATTATTAAAATTTTTACCGATGATGAGAGCAATAAAGTACTATTGGGAAAAATCAGTTCTCTACAGGCATTTGTGGCAGGCATGAATGTTCGCAATAGTGGTTTTGAGCTAAATGTATCATCATAATGTGCATCAGGTGATTGAAGGTTAATCAATTCAAATAATTTAATTAAGAGGTGAAAAAATATGGATAATCATTACAGCGTATCGAAGTGGCCGGACGTGGATGAAATTGCTACTAAGATGGATCGTCTCGTGAACGATAGACTTTACAAGATTAAGCCGGAGGCGATGGAACGATATCTTGGCTACTTTGAAAACAAATGCAAAAAGTCAAAGTCCATGATTGAGGAAGCGAAGCAATATATTCCCGGAGGCGTACAGCATAACCTTGCATTTAACTATCCCTTTCCTCTGGCCATAGATCGTGCAGAGGGGGCATATCTGTACGATATCGACGGCAACCGCTATATTGACTATTTGCAGGCTGGCGGTCCGACGCTGCTGGGCAGCAACTATAGACCTGTGACCGACAAAGTCTTTGATGTGGTGCGGCAGCATGGTGCTGTAACTGGACTTTTTCACGAATATGAACTAAAACTGGCTAAAATAATCAGAGAAAATATGCCATGGATAGAGCAGTACCGCTGCCTCGCAAGCGGTACAGAAGCTGACATGGTTGCCATCCGTGTGGCAAGAACGTTTACAGGCAGGCAAAAAATCGTCAAGGTCGGCGGTGCGTATCACGGTTGGAGCGATCAGCTTGTTTACAGTCTTCATATTCCGTATACAAAAAATTTTGAGGCTCACGGCATTCCGACGGAATGCACCACTCACACCACCGAGTGTTATCCGGGTGATATTGAATCGCTGCGAAAAATACTGGAAGCTAATGAAAAAGAAGGAGGTACAGCAGCGGTGCTGTTGGAGCCATTCGGACCGGAGAGCGGCACGCGTATGGCGCATTTCGATTACTGCGCTAAGGTGCGCGAGCTGTGTGACGAGTTTGACGCTCTGCTCATCTTTGATGAGGTTGTAACAGCATTCCGTGTAGGACCTGGCGGCGCAGCCGGATACTTCAATGTGCGTCCTGATCTGACGGTATTCGGCAAGATTGTTGCCGGTGGGTTTCCGATGGCAGGCGGTGTCGGCGGTCGCTCTGACATAATGAGCTGCATGGCTGCAGGTGTTAAGGCTGGAAAGAAACGTTCATATGTGGGCGGCACATTGACAGCCAATCCTATGACGTGTGCGGCCGGATACTTTGCTATTAAAGAGATCGTAGAAAAAGATGCGGCTAAGAAGGCTGGCGAAAATGGAGATAAACTCTGCGCTGGCATTAAGAAATTGATTGATCAGTATAATTTGCCGTTCGTAACATGGAACACGGGCTCCATCGTACATTTTGAAGTGTCGGGAGTTATGTATATGTCTGTTAAAGNNAATCTTTAAGAAAATTCCGGAAAGGCAGCATAACATTGAGGAGTTCGGTGCGGCGCTGACGGCAAACGGAGTAATTACACTGGCAGGCAGCCGCATCTACACAAGTATGGCAGATAACGACAAAACTATTGAGGAAACACTTGTTGCATTCGACGAGGTGTTCCGGAATATCGAATAATAATTTTAAGGAGGAAGAACAATGATTCAGAAATTAGATGAAGTCAATCTCGGTCATGCGTTTCCGGAGGTTGCGTTTTCGGATGATTACATCATCGGCACCTATCAGGTGCGCATCAAGACCAGCAACATTGAAAGGCTGGCATTAGCAATTGCCGACGAACAGACCACCGGTACATGGATTAAAGTCGGTGCTGATTCGGCAGACAAGAAAAAGAAGTTTGGTGCCAAAGTTGTAGCAATCTATGAAGTTCCGGATTCAGGCGCGGATTTAGTGGAAGATCTGCCGCCTATGTACATCATTCAGATTGCGTTCCCCATGGCAAACATGGGCGCAAGTATTCCTATGCTGCTCAGCACGGTCTTTGGAAACATCTCAGCTTCAGGCATGGTTAAGTTTATTGACTGCGCGTTCCCGAAAAAATATGTTGAACAGTTCCAAGGTCCTAAGTTCGGCGTGGAAGGCCTTCGCGATTTACTGGGAGTGCACGACCGTCCGCTGCTTAATGCCATGATTAAACCCAATATCGGTTGGACACCGGCAGAGGGTGCGGAAATTTTTTATGCTGCGGCAAAGGGCGGCGTGGATATCATCAAGGACGATGAGTTAATGCCTGCCAATGAAATCTTTTGTCCTATTAAGGATCGTGTAACGCTGTTTATGCAAAAAGAGCACCAGGTGTTTGAAGAGACCGGTGAGCACACATTGTATGCCGTCAATGTCACCGACAGTATAGACAAGATTTGTGACAATGCCTACAAGGCTATTGAATACGGAGCCAACTGCATTATGCTCAACACATATACGGCGGGACACGGCGCGCTGAAAATGCTGGCTGATGATCCTAACATCAACGTGCCTATACTTGCACACGTGGATTTTGTGGGCGCTTATGCAAGCTCTACATACACGGGCATTTCCGCCCCACTGGTTATAGGAAAGCTGACGCGTCTTGCAGGAGGCGACTTCCAGATTAACGGCCATCCGTGGGGCAAGTTCCCTATCGCATATAAGATATTCTACCGAAGCTTCAAGTTCTTCACTCAGCCGTGGTGGAACATTAAGCCAATGATGTACGCCTGCTCAGGCGGTACCACGCAGCTTGTAGTCAAAAACTGCATTGATGCGCTTGGAACGGATATTATACTTGCCGCAGGCGGCGGTGTGCACGGGCATCCGGACGGAAGCGAAGCGGGTGCACGCTCTATGCGCCAGGCTATAGATGCAGCTCTTCAGGGCATTGACCTCATCGAGTACGCCAAGACACACAAAGAGCTCATGCGCATGGCTGAGCTTCTCGGGCCGGATGTTATGAAAAACTTTGATTTGATGAAATAATGAATGTTTTACGGGTGGCTCAGAATGATTGTTAGTAAAACACATTATGATAAAATACTTTTTCTTGATTTCGACGGTACCATTACTGCTGAGGAAACACTTGAAGGCAGCATGAGACGCATCATTGAACCTGAAATTTATAGGGAAAAATCCGAAGAAATGCTTGCAGGCAGGCTAACGCTGGCTGAGGTGCTCCATCTGGGGTTTTCCACAATTTCTTCTGCAAGACTTGCGGATATCCTCGACTATGTGCGCTCGGTACCGATCCGTCCGGGCTTTTCAGAGCTGCTTGATGCAATGTCGGATCTTAATATTCCCGTGGTGGTTATTTCAGGCGGGCTGCAGCCTTATGTAGATGAGAAGCTGGCACCATATCGCGATAAACTTTTAGCCATGCACAGTGTAGGGCTGGATTGTTCAGGTCAATTTATGCGGCTGATTTCGGATTACGAGGGAAACGGAGAAGTTATGCAAAAGACGCTTATAATGGCACAATATGATTACAGATATGCGATTTGCGCCGGTGACAGCTATACGGACATAAACATGGCAAAAAGTTCTCAAACAGTTTTTGCGCGCGACAAGCTTGCCGATATGCTCGGCAGTCAAGGAATACCGTTTATTTCGTGGGAGGATTTCTATGACATAAGGGATTCGATTTTCAACTCAAGATAGGATTTCCTTATAAGCCGGTCTTGGGATATCTCAAGCTGATACAGCAAGTTCATTANNGCGGCGTCTTTTTCTGTTTGATTTATTAAATCAATCAGTGTTTCAAGCTCTAAAAAGTATCCAAGCTCGCTGACTTCGTCGAGGCATAAGGTGATGTCTTTCGCACGAAAATACCGCCGTGTCTTTTCGACGGTCAAAACTTCTGGATAGCCTAATTTGTTCAGTATGGCTCGCATGCAATCGAAATCGCCGATTGATGTTTCAATTTTATCGCGCGACTGTGTGAAATTATCCAGCTTGGGACCCTTATATGTAATAAACGTGCATGCTTCGCCGCTGTCCAAATCAATAGTTTGACGCAGACGCAGAGCCTCATCTGTTTTGAGAAAAGAGTGGTCGTTGCCGTTGAAATAGATGTCGGTTTCTCGCAGGTGTTTCGTTTCAGCAAACGACAGTGCTGATGAACGCAAAGGTAGCTGCTTATATTCGTCCAAATTTAGTTGAACTTTGATTTCTATTTCTTTCATAGGATCAATCCGTTTCTTAATAGTATTTTTACTTTATAATAACGCAAATTTATGCTTTTCACAATACTTTTTAAGTAATTTGCTTCATACTTCTATGAAAAAATGGCTTTATGACAATGCCTTCAGAAACATCCTAATAAAGCACGGAAATAAAAAATCTTGTTCAGAAAAATTTGGAAACACCCATTAGATTTCTTTGATCTATATATGAGACGGATATATAATATATATATCTTAAAAAGTATATGAATGTTGATTAAAGGCACTGTGCAGTAAAGAAACAACCACAGGGTTACACCCCTCAGAACGAAAATAGAGTATTATTATGCTTTGAAAGAATCGGAGAAGTACTTGTTACCTGTTCCGCCCTGATATTTTCGGATTACAATTTGAAAAGCTGGTCAAACTGGTCATGGTGGCTGGTTGCTTCGATTTTTTTGATTGTATGAAGTCTGGTGGCTTTTTTATTTTCGCAGCGAAAGAACATTGTTAGATTTCTATAGCAGCATTTTCGGCATACCTGTAGCGGGAGCAACACTCCCGGTTATTGCTTTTTTCTTAATCGGCATCTATGGAAAAGTTATTTGGATGATTATTTCTACAGTAATTTTAGGTATCGGTCATATCGGAATGCACTTACAGCACCGCAAGGAAATAGTTAATCAAAAATAATGGGGCATTGTGTCAGAACGGCAGAATGGATATAAACATTTATATGAGGCTTGGGCAGGAGTTTAAGTAACAAATTGTAAGTGTTTTATTACAAAACCAAGAAGGGAAAATTAATATGAGCGAATCAATTATCTCATTATGGAATCCAAAGCAATCGAGACTAAGAGAAACATTGTCAGACATAAATCATTTTGACGAAGCCATGCAGATTTGCCTGGAATTGCACAGGATCGTTCACTCCGGCAAAGTGTCGGGTTCTTTAAATCCTACATATTATGATGAAATATGGAATGGGTTGAGTCGTGAAGCGTTTATAACTATGCTTACGACAAAAGATGTAACAATTGCATGGAACATCTGGCACATCACCCGAATCGAAGATATTACTGCTAATATGTTAATTATGGACGACAGGCAAATCTTAGATGACATGTGGCTGAAAAAACTTGGCACTAATGTAAGAGATACCGGAACCTCAGACAAAATTGTATCTTTTGCGGGATTGCGCAGAGATTTTCCGATTCGCTCCATGAGAATAAGGACAATGAGAATGTTCCAATTCATAAAATATCATTGGTCATACCAAACGCTCATTTTAATAAATTTTCAAAATAATTATAAGGCTACAAAATAGAAATGTCAATTATAACAGAAATTAACATCTAATTAACAGTAGATGATACGAATATAATTCAAATTACATCGATATTCCTCAACATTTATATTGACGAAAAATATGTGTACAAGGTTTTGCCGATTAAAAATAAATATCACAAGAATACTTATAATTTAGTTGGAAATAATAATTTTGGAGGTGTTTCCATATGATATCACGTAAATCAGTCATAACTTTCGGCATGGTAGCGATTCCCATTGCCATGTACACAACAACGCAGGACAACGACATCCATTTCAATCAGCTGCACAAAGAAGACAACAGCCGCATCCGGTACAAGAAGACCTGTGCCCACTGCGGCAAGGAGATTACTGCGGCAGACATTGTTAAGGGATTTGAGTATGATAAGGACAAGTATGTAGTCATCACAGAGGATGAGATTGAAAAGATAAAGACAGAAAAGGAAAAATCTATTCAGATACTGCATTTTGCTCAATTGAACCAGATTTCACCGGTCTACTATGAAAAAACCTATCAGGCTGCACCCGAGGCGGGTGGAGAAAAGGCTTTTGAGCTGCTGCGTGCCGCACTGATGGCCGAACAAAAGATAGCCATAGGCAAAACCGTCATGGGCACGAAGGACACATTGATGGCGATCATTCCACGTGAGGACGGTATACTCATTTCCACAATGTTCTATGCTGATGACATTAAGGAGCTTCAAAAACAGTATTCTAAACCCCAAGTATCGGAGCAGGAGCTGAATATGGCAAAAACGCTGATCAATTCCATGGATACACCATTTGATCCTTCGAAATATAAGGACGAATACCAGGAGAGACTTCGTGCACTCATTGAGACTAAAGTTTCCGGGAAGGAGATTGTTGCTGCGCAGCCGGAAAGTGCCGGCAAAGTAATAGATCTTATGGAGGCTTTAAAAGCCAGCGTGGAGAAAGCAAAAAAAGACAAGGAAACGGCATAATTTTATGGCTGAACAACTAAGCGAGTACAAGCAAAAGAGGAATTTTGAAAAAACCTTTGAGCCGGAAGGCAATTTAGAAGATTCGGAAGAAAGTCTGAGATTTGTCGTCCAGCATCATAGAGCACGCAGAGATCATTACGATTTGCGCCTTGAATGGGGCGGAGTTCTTTTGAGCTGGGCTGTTCCCAAAGGTCCGTCTTATGATACTCATGACAAGAGACTCGCTGTAAAAGTAGAGGATCACCCGTTGGAATACAGAAATTTTGAAGGCACCATTCCCAAGGGGGAATACGGAGGCGGAGTGGTTATGCTTTGGGATGAAGGGTTCTGGGAACCGTACGTAAATGTTGAAGAAGGACTAAATAAAGGCGAACTGAAATTTGTTCTGAAGGGAAGACGGCTTAAAGGAAAGTGGGCTCTGGTGCGTTGGAAGGCAAAATCAGGTGAGACAAAGGATAACTGGCTTTTACTGAAAGAGAAAGATGAATATGTCAAAACAGATAACGGAATATTAGAATTTCTCACAAGTATCAGAACCGGACGCACAATGGCGGGAATTGAAGGAGGGGAAGATGAAAAAGTTATGAGAAACCCATTCAGTATGGCTGATGTGCAGCTTGCCAAATTAGTAAACAAGGTTCCTGATGGTGATGATTGGCTTTATGAGTTAAAATATGACGGATTCAGAATTATGGCATTTGTGGAAGGCAACAGTGCACGGCTGATAACCAGAAACGGCAATGATTATATAAATCGGTTCCATAACGTTGCTTCTTCTCTAATTGACTTAGCTGCGGGGAGAGCGATGGTTCTGGACGGTGAAATAGCGGTCACGGACGCAGCAGGCAAGACGGATTTTCATGCTTTGCAGAACTATATGAGAAATCCCGGGGGCAAAAATCTTACATATATTATTTTTGATCTCCTTGCACTGGACGGATCAGATCTTCGAGAGCAGCATCTGATTGACAGAAAGGAAATGCTTGAAAACTTGATGAAGGATGCTCCCAAAAACCTTTATTACAGCCGCTATGTCAGAGGAAAGGGCAAAGAAAGTTTTGGTGTGGCCTGTGAGGCAGGCATGGAAGGCATAATCGGTAAAAAAGCCGATTCTATCTACAGCGGAACAAGGAACGGTGATTGGATCAAACTTAAATGCGATAAAAGGCAGGAATTNNTCACTTCTTCTCGGTGTTTATGATGGTGAGGAATTAGTCTATGCCGGACGTGCCGGAACCGGCATAAGCCAGAATGACATGAAGGTGCTTGAAGAAAAATTTGAGAACTTAAAAAGGAGTGATTCGCCGTTTAGACTCGTACCCAAGCCAAGACCGAAGGAAAAGATTACATGGCTTGAACCTGAAATGGTGGCGGAAATCAAATTTGCAGAATGGACGAAAGACAATGTGTTAAGGCAGGCAAGCTTCAAAGGAATCCGGACAGACAAAGATCCTAAGGAAATAAAAAAAGAAAAAGCGGAGACTGACATACAGCTTCAATCATCAGACAAAGAAGTGGAGAAACCAATGGAAGTAAATTCAAATAGCATCGTTATTGAAGGAATAAAGATTACCAACCCGGACAAGGTAATTTTTGAAGAACCTAAAATTACGAAAGCAGATGTCGTCCAATATTATTCAAAGGTCTCGGAGCGCATGCTTCCATATGTGAGCCGCAGAATCCTCAGCATTGTGCGCTGTCCGAAGGGAATATCACATACTTGTTTCTACAAAAAACATCCAGGTCCGAACAGCAAGGGCATCATAACAATGCTTGTTTCTACCGGTGACGGGGAAACGGAAGATTATTTCTATGTTGAAAATGCGTCCGGGCTTATATCCGAAGCGCAGATGGGTATACTGGAATTTCATACTTGGGGAAGCCGTGTCGAGGAGCTTGAAAAGCCGGATGTGATGGTATTTGATCTGGACCCGGATGAAGGAATGGATTTGAGCAGGGTGCGCCAGGGCGTGCGTGATATCAGAAATATTCTTCATGAGCTTTCGCTGGATTCATATCTTAAGACCAGCGGCGGCAAAGGGTATCATGTGGTCGTTCCTTTAAAACCGACTGTGAACTGGGATGCGTTTCATGATTTTGCAAAGCGTGTTGCCGAAGTTATGGAGCAGAAGTGGCCCGATCGCTACACAAGCAATGTCAGAAAAGCTAAGCGTGCAGACAAGATATTCATAGACTGGATTCGAAACGGCAGAGGAGCTACAAGTATTGCTCCATATTCCATACGAGCGAGAAATGGAGCGAGAGTGTCCATGCCAATCGCCTGGGATGAGCTTGATACAGTCGCTCCGGATGGCATTGGTATGGAGGATGCGCTTATGAGGATTGCCGGGAATGATCCCTGGAAAGACTTTTTCCTGAATAATCAGATGCTTAAATAACAGTGAGATCTTTAATGCCATGAACGTCGTATCATACGGAGGATTAGGCCACAATGAGAAGCCATGTGCTATATTCATATTTTTGGCTTCAACATGTGGTCGCAGTCATGGTTAAATAACAATTAAGTTGTTCAAACATAAAATGTGCTGATATCGAGGTCGTGAGAGTAAAACTTTCACGTCCTTTTTTGATTAAAACACGGATTTTATCTTTTACACAGATATTGATTCAAAAAATAAGATATTTATTAGAGATATAAAATATAATTCAATAAAACATATAAGTCTAAATATTTTTTATTGCAATAAAATTATTAGATCTTGATCTGCAGAATCAATATGATGGTATTGAATTTGCATATGACAGACTGGAAATTAGCTTAGGTAAAGTTTTACAAAAATAGCGGTAAAATTCAGTTAATACTGTGTGGCAAAGGCATAGTTGCTTATTATGTGATAAAAGATATAATTTATGTTTCAATTTGTAGTATTATTTAGTAGAATATAGATAAGGAAATATTTAGTAGGTGCTTTTGCATAAAACAGGAGGACGAAATGGAAAATAAAAAAAAGAAGTTGGATGTTAAGGTTGCATGTTTACAGATGGATGTAAAAATAGGTGATATTGCAGGAAATATCAAGAAATCCGTACAAATGATAAATGAAGCTGCAGACAATGGGGCTAAGCTTATAGTGTTGCCGGAAATGGCTAATTCGGGATACAACATAGATAATAAGCAGGAAGCCATTCAGTTAGCGGAAAATCTTGATGACAGTGAAAGCGTTAACGCATGGAGCAAAGCTGCACGTGACAGAGATGTCTATATAGTGTCAGGAATTACGGAGATTGACGGTGTTGACCTATATAACACTGCGGTATTAATTGGACCGGAGGGGTTGATTGGAAAATATAGAAAGCTTCATCTGTGGGAAGAGGAATTTCTTTGGTTTGAGCCGGGAAATCTCGGACTGCCTGTATTTCATACGCCGATCGGCAGGATTGGAATTGTAATATGTTATGACATGTGGTTTCCGGAAACATATGGAATTCTTGCAGCTCAGGGAGCAGATATAATATGTGTTCCCACTAACTGGGTCACCATAGAAAGCCTGCCTGATAACATGAAAAATTTCGGGCCTGTTCTTGCCATGGCGGCTGCACATTCAAACAGAGTATACATTGCTGCCGCTGACAGGGTTGGAATAGAAAGAGGTATGGAATTTCCGGGCAAAAGTTTAATAGTAAGAACAGCGGGTATTCCGATTGCCGGGCCGGCAGATGATACAGAACAGATTATATACGGGGACTGTAATTTTGCTAAAGTAAGAGCTCACGTAGCAAATAAATACAATTCGACAAAGAAAGACAGAAGATTAGATGTGTATGATGAATTTTTGGGATATGATCCGTTAAAATTTAATTAATTTAATACAACCTATTTTGTATCAGTAAAGAAGTCATTTATAAAACATGAAAACATGATGAATTTTTAATGAAAACTTTTGGAGAGTATTTATAAATTTTGAATTTAATGGAGGAGAGCAATGAAAAATTTAGTTGTATATTATTCAAGAAGCGGAAATACAGAGACGGTTGCACAAGAAATATCAAAAACGGTTAGAGGTCAACTTAAAAAAATTGAACTAATTAAGGATATTGGTTTCGCATGGGCGGCTTTTTCGTCAGTGTTAGGGCTAAAAGGCAAAATAAAAACAAATGACTTAAATGTGAAAGATTATGAGAATATTTTTATCGGCTTTCCGGTATGGGCAGGAAGAAGTTCGACGCCAATCAATACATTGCTTGATGAGACAGATTTTACAGGTAAAAATGTATTTGTTTTTATTACGCAGGCTGACGACAAAACTCCGAATTCAGTATTTGAATCCATTGCAGCACGTGTTGAGACAAAAGGCGGCAGGGTTATTGATAACTTATTTATTCAGACAAATATGAAAAATCCGTTAACTTCTGAACAGGTAAGAGAGTCTGTTTTGAATTGGATTAATAAAAATATTGCTGCTGTATAGAACTAATAGGATTAATTAAAGAAAAAAGTAAAAATCCTACCGAACTGAAAAATCGGGAAAAACACAGGAGGAATATTAGTGAAATTAAGCATGGAAGAAAAATCATGGATACTGGTTGATTGCGGCAATTCAGCTTATTCTATGGCTATAACCACAGCGCTGCTGCCGATTATATTTGGTATGTTTGAAAATGTAAGAAGCAGTATGGACTTAGGGTATTTTAATTCAATAGCAAGTATCTTAGTTGCAATTTTAAGCCCTATCTTAGGAACAATAGCTGATTATAAAAATAATAAAAAACGGTTTTTTATATTTTTCACATCCTTAGGTGTGTTTACTACAGCTGCCCTTGCTTTTATACCTCCGTCAAGCGGTCAATGGCAGCTGTTAATTGTGTTTTTTGTATTGTCGGCAATAGGTTTTGCAGGCGCTAATATTTTCTATGATGCGTTTTTAGTGGACATATCAGATAATGATAGAATGGACAAGGTTTCCTCAAGAGGATTTGCATTCGGATATATATCCAGTGTTATACCTTTCGGCATAAGCCTTGCTTTAATATTTTTTATGGGAATGGATAAAGCCATAGGATATCAGATAGGTTTCGTAATTACGGCTCTCTGGTGGGGACTGTTTACCGTGCCTATGATAAGGAATGTAAAGCAAAAACATTACATTGAGTCCGAGCCGCGCCCTGTAATTAACAGTTTTAAAAGGCTGATAAGCACTTTCAGGAACATAAAGCAGCATAAAAGGGTGTTTGTTTTCCTGCTGGCGTATTTTTTCTATATAGACGGCGTTGATACAATTATAAAAATGGTGGTTCCTTATGCCACTTCCGTATTAGGCGGCGATGCGTTAAATACATTCACTTTACTTGGAATATTATTAATTATACAGGTTATTGCATTTCCGTGTGCGATAATTTACGGAAACCTGGCAAAAAGATTTTCGGCTCGAGCCATGATTATTGCAGGGATTGCCACATATATTATTTCTTGCATTGCAGCGTACTTCATAACATCGGTTTTGCATATTTTTATCCTCGGAGCTATGATAGGCTCCGCCCAGGGAGGAATTCAGGCATTGAGCAGATCTTATTACGCCAAAATTGTTCCTAAGGAAAAATCAAACGAGTTTTTTGGGTTCTATAATATTTTCGGAAAATTTGCGGCTATTGTAGGACCGGCGGTCATGTCTTTAACTACCGCGGTTACAGGCAATGCAAGGTTAAGCATATTAGGGATTATTCCATTATTTATTATAGGTTTCGCTGTTTTTATTTCTTTGCCTAAAGAGCAAAATCTTAGTGTTGGGATTGCAAGGTAACCATTGGTGTGGAAAAATAAATTGCAGGAAAGGGTGATTATTATTGATAGGAAATAAAATAACAGGCTGTTCGGAATATAATATCAGGCTGCTGTCAGGTGATGATGAGGATGATGTACAAGATTTGTGCGAAAGATGTTCAGACTTTTCGGAGTTAATTGAAGGCAGACCGCCTGAAAAAGACGCAGGGCACAGCATTTTGTTTGATTTGCCGCCTGATAAAGAGCTGAAAGATAAATACGTTTTCGGAGTTTATAAAGAAAATAATGTCCTAATTGCGGTAATCGATATCGTTAAAGACTATAAGGTGACCGGAGAATGGATAATAGACTTACTGATGATTGACCCAAGTGAAAGAGGAAACTGTTTGGGGAGAAAGCTGCATGAGCTTATAAAAACCTGGGTTTTGGAACAAAATGGCAGTACACTGGTAATTGGAGTAGTAGAAGAAAATTACAGAGGATTTAAGTTTTGGAGTGAAATGGGA
>DMJQ01000151.1 GCA_003457065.1 Clostridiales bacterium | reverse complement strand
CTTCCTTGCTGAAGAAAAAATTAAACAGTCTTAAATATATGTAATAAAAAAGGCCCAACAGGGCCTTTTTATTACAATTAATACCAGTTTAAGCAGTCTTATTAAAAGTAAATAAATAATTTAGATAGGTAGAAATTGCTTATTTTTTCTGGACGCAACTTTATAGAGACAGACAATTAAACTGTGAGGATATTTTAAAAATGACTTCAATGAAAAAATCGGAGAATTAGTTGAAAAAGGAACTGTTGTAAAAGGTGATACAATTGAGGAATTGGCTAAAAACATGGGAGTCAGCGCTGAAAATTTAAAAGCAACAGTTGATGCCTATAACGAAGCAGTATCCGGAAAAACAACAGATGCCATGAATAAAAAACTGATGCAGGATCAGTTCGACAAAGCACCTTTCTATGCTTCTAAAAGAGTTCCTACCATACATCATACAATGGGAGGCATAGAAATAAACACTACTGCACAGGTTATATCAAAAGACGGAAATATAATTAAAGGTCTCTATGCAGCCGGCGAAGTAACAGGCGGCATACACGGTGCAAACAGGCTCGGCGGCAACGCAATTCCCGATACTGTTGTATTCGGAAAAATAGCCGGAGAATCTGCTGCTTTAAAAAATAATTAAAAACAGAATTTTCAAATTTATATCTCAGTAAATAAACCGTTTCAAAAAATCAATAATAAAAGCCGTTGTATTCTCAACGGCTTTTATCATTTTCAGCTCATTTGTTATTTGCCAAAAGTAAAACAGGTAAAAATATCTGCATTGATTTTTATATCTTGTTGTATTATAATTTTTTTGGTGGTGATACTGATTGAGCTTATCTGAAGCTATATCAAAGAAAAAAATAATTGTTGATGAAATAGTAAAACTTATGGATGAAAGCGGCATGAAAAACGTAACTGTTAAGGATATTTGCGAACATGCCAATATATCTGTCGGGACTTTTTATCATTATTTTAATTCAAAGGATTCCGTTGTGGATGAAATGTACCAAGTGATGGATGAGTTCTTTCTTGACAGCAAGGATTCAATATTAAGCCATCCTACGGCACAGGAAGATATTGCAGACTTTGTTTCACATTTCGGACTGTTTGCGGAAGAATGGGGCTATTATGCAAATCTTTTAATAATAAAAACTTCAATCGAAGATGCCCTAAACGGAAAAGCACGGCAGAGGAAAATTTACGAGATGTTGAAAGAGATTATTTTGATAGGTATTGAAGAGAAGAATTTTTCGACGTCTATTGATATAGAAGATTTCGCATCAACAATATTTGTCGTAATTCGTGCATATTTTTTGGAGTGGATAAAAAAAGGCACAGATTATCCGGTAAGAGAAAAGATGGTAAGACATATAAATTGGCTGTTAAATTCTATAGGTTAATTATCTTACTTATGCGCTAAAGTGCCTCAGCCATATTAAATTAATGCTGCCATATTTATAATACAAAAATAACCGATTGTTTATGATATAATAATAGCATAAGCAATCGGTTATTTTTTTTATAATCATTAAACCTGACATAGTGTACGCTTATACTTAAACATATGAAAAACACTGCTCCAAAACTTGGATTTATAATATTATCGAACAAGCAGTCACAAAATATAATATGCGTAATATATTGAGTATACCAGGTAATGCGGCAAACAGATAAGCGAATAAATATTCAGTTAAGTTTCGTCAGAAGTATATGAACTCCCGATGACAGACATTTTTTTATATAATCTTCCCTTATACTTAACAAATTGCCCTTGTTTCAATTTATATTCACATAGTACCGGAGTATCTTTTAAAATATTTCCTATTTTTGATGGGTATAAAAGTCCCTTTCGAGTTACAATGAAACCGCCTGTTATCTTACTTCCAGAAATTAAGTATACTTTTTTTCTGATGTTATATCATATTCCGAAATTGCCTGCGTAGGCAGATGAACACTTAAATCATCCCGCACCAAAGACTTTCCAAATATAAATTTCTCACCCTTATTCATTTGAGGCACTATAATACTTCCCTTCAAATTGATGCTTTTACCATATATCTGTGTTTTTCTTTTTTTTACTCTCAATCATAACATATTGAGGTCAATTCGTAAAAGATATCTATTTTTTATATCGCTCTCCAAACGAAGCGGCCAATCAAATAACTTATCAAAAAAAATTCCACAATAAAAGCTTATTTATAATCTATAAAACTTAACCATTATATCTGTAAAAACGATTATTCTGATTATATGTAAACCCAAATTCCCTATAGAAATTATCGAGTTCACTTGCTGCAATTAAACCGATAATAGCTCCATCTACACAGTTATCATCAATGTACTTCATCAGTTTCTCCATAATTAATGTCCCAATTTTCTGCTTTTGATATGATGGTTCAACCATTATGTCCTGTATATAAAAAACTGTTCCGCCATCTCCGACAATTCTGCCAATTCCTATTATAACTCTTTGATCCTCCGCACAAACACAGTAAATCGAGTTATGCAATCCTTTCTCAATTCTGTCATGCTGCAATATCTTCCAGCCAATAGAATTTCTTAATTTCTTCAGGCGATGGTATTCTTTCAGTAATCACAATATCATTCATATTTGAATTTCCTCCGTATAAAGTTACAGCTATAATACCGCACATTTTTGAACTGATATGCGATCCATCTCAATCCTCAATATAAATCATGCTCAATTTACAAACCGATGAAGCTTTAGACTTGTATAGACATAGACAAACCTATTTTATCGGCACAACAATCTGTGTAAGCAGTTCATTTGCATTATGATCTTCATCATTCAAATAATAATTATAAATCTTGCCTTGCTGTTCATAGCCATGCTTTTTTATCCATTGCATAATTTCATACATGAGCGGATCAGTATCTTCANNATTGTATATCCTGCAATATCATCATTTCCCAATACTGGCTTAGCAACCGGAAAGCCCATTTCAACATCAAGGTTTTCTAAATCAGCATTATGGTAGCATACATAAGGACCACCTGAGAGCAGCAGTCCGTTTAGCTCTGCATACTTCATTATTTTCTCGTAGGCTTCCTTGGCAGTATTCGGATAATCATTGAAATGAATAGTGGTTCGGATAGATAGAACATACTGCTCAGGTTGCTCCAATAAATTGATCTTAGATATTATCGCCATTTCTTACCTCAGAATTAATTCTTTTCTTGCCTCTACGTATAGCAACACATTGTTTAACATCCTCCAATACTGCGGAATCCGTCACGTTAATCATGAGCCATCTCTGACCCATGCCGATTTTTGCTTCGTGATACAGTTGCTGCAAATACTCTGTNNTTAAAAAACGGAAGCATCAACTCGGTCTCTATCAGCTCACGATTGCCAATGACAATAAGTGCAATAAAATATCCTTCAATTGGATACAGGGTACATAAAGTACGTCCTGCCTTTTTGTATTTCACATTCCATCCATACTGCATGGAGCATCTGCTATATTCCAACACGGGCTTGCTCTGATATTCTGTCTCCAAATATTTGCACAGCTGTTCAAACAAAGGGTTATTCACATATGCACTGATTGCTATCAATGACGGTTTTTGTGTTCCATTGGTTTTATCCCATGTTTTCTTCATTTTCATATAACCCACACCAGCAAATATCAACTTTACTTAAATTTAAATCAAAAACAATGCTTTTTATTGTACCGAAAAAATCATCATAAAAGCCTTGTAACTCTTCATTTAAACCTGGGCAATACCTATCAAATAATTCATAAATATCACATTCATCTACTTGTATGGATTGAGATTTTGAAATAAAAATATCCCTTAAATGGCTGTTGTTTAAAACTGTTCTCCCTAACTGCACCCCCATTTCATAATTAGTTCCTTTTAATTCAAAGGAATTAGCCATAATGGTATTCATATTTATTCGCCTTCTTTTTGTTCTTTAATATATAAATCAACTTCTTCTAAACTTAATTTTCTAATCTCTGAATTAGGAAATTCTTCAAATATAGGTCGTCGATAGATTGATTGCATTGTAGCACATGATTTACCTTTATTTTTTTGAAGAAATTCATCCAATGCTTCTTCACTTGGAAAAATTCTATATGATTTTCTTCCATTAGAACCGGTAACTTCATATATTCCACAATTATTTTTTGTAGTCACATCTGCTGCTCGTAAGTATAATTTTGCTGTTTCAAGTGATTTAAATGGAAAGTTCCACCTTTGCAATCCGCCTTTTTCTGTTTTATTTATACAGATACATCTGCCGCAAGTTCCACAGATATATTGCAAGTGATTTTCCAAACATTCACGCGGTTTTAATAAAGGGGTAATTCTTTTCTTACTGCTATAACATTCTTTACATTCACTCATATTATTTCTCCTTTGATTTAAAGATGGTTTTTATAAGTTAATTAGTGCATCCTTGTGTTGCAAGCTAAAAGCCTTAAATTGAAGTCCAATTAAATCCGTTTGCTTCTTTATCGATTTTTCTTCCATTGATTAATCCCTTTCGCTATAATATAGTATAAACGTTGACACTGTTGCAAGGTCAATAGTAAATAATCAAATTAGGGGGAATTGATATGCTAAAAATCAAAGAATTTTCCATTTTATCTCAGATTGGTGTTCGTATGCTTCGTCATTATGATAATATCGGTTTACTGCACCCGGCCTATGTAGATAAAAACAACAATTACAGATATTATGACGAAGAGCAGTTATTGGTAACAAATAAGATACAATCTTTAAAAAGTATGGGCATAAGTCTGAAAGAAATAAAGCTTCTGCTTCATAATATGGATAATTTAACATACATGGATACGTATCTCAATAAATTATTGATTGAACGCCAAAAAGAATTAGAAAACTTACAGAATAGTATTAAACATATCAATTCAGCACTTAATGGTATAAATAACAATTCAATATATGGGTGTGAAATAACTTTAAAAGAAGTTCCACAACATAACGTTGTGAGTGTGCGAAAAAAAATCAGTTCCTATCAGGAGGAACATCAGCTGTTTCAAACTTTGTTTAGAGAGATTGCCCAGCAAAATATAAAAATACAAAATCCCTTATATAATGTAGCAATTTATCATGATAAAGAATATAAAAACACAAACATTGATATTGAAGTACAATGTAATGTAATAGGTAATTATTCTTATTTGCAAAATATTATATTTAAAAGCGAAAATCCAAATTTAATCATTGCAATAGTCATTCAAGGGACCGTTGATGATATGCACGGACTAAATACAGTGGCAGCAAACTGGTTAAAAGATAATCAGTATACTTTTGCAGGCCCTATGTATAATGTTTATCACATACCGCCCAAAGAAGAGATTATATCTCCAAATTGTCTTGTTGAAGTTTGTTTTCCGGTAGAAAAAATAAAATTTTATTAATTTCGCGCAGATGCTTACTTCGGAAAATAAACATCTGAGGTAAACCCCGGTTTCAGAATCCAGAGCACCGGTCGGCTCCCCACACAAAACTGTCTGTGGATTTTTCGCCAGTACTTGGCAATAGAAACACGCTGCTGTTCTCCGCCGGACATCTGGCTCGGAAAATTGTCCATTCTATTTTCATGTCCAACACGTCTCAGCATTTCCCCTGCATCCAGTGGATCTGAACAAATTTCCTCGGCAAGCTGGAAGAGGTGACATCAACTTCCAGAAACAGATGTTTATAATAATATATAAACAATGCGGAATGTCATTTACATCCGAAACAGATTTAAGTCCAAGCAAGAGAGATGATTGAAATTATCTACAATATGGCTACTCATTCATACATTTAAAAGAAAAGCAAATCTGTTTCCGGCTCTTGCTTCCAAAGCTGACATTGGTTGGGAAAGATGCAAGAACCGGATGAGCATCAGTTAATTTTGCGATTAAACTTTTTATAAGAATTATCAAGACAGTCGGTAGAGCTGTTATTCTTCCACTATCTTATTTACTATCTTCTCTGCCAGTGGAATAAATACATTAGCCAATGGCACAGAGATCGCTGTACCTACCAATGAAGATTTTAAAAATGCCATCAAGAATCCTGCCCTAAACCCATAATTTATCAGCACCATAAAAAAGGCAATGGGTATAGATATAAATACAGCAGCGAGACATGAAAATACAACTCCCCTATACTTCTTATTTATTTTCAAAAATATCATCCCCTTTATTAATCTCTATTCAATGCCCTTACTGACATGTTCTTTTATATATTCCTTATCCTCGAGGCTCCTTATGCTCCTTGTTATCGCTGCCTTATCAATGTAATATATTTCAGATAAATCCTCCTGAGTCAACTCTTTATTTTCATAGAGCTTTATCAAATATATATATTCACCCGATGTTATATTTAAGTCTTTCAATTCATTATTTATAAATATCTGAAACTGTCTGTACAATATAGATATTTATCTTCCAAATTCTTCATATATATTTTTCATATTATCACCATATTTATTTTATGAAATTTTAATTGATAAGTCAACTATATTATGGTAAATTTCCAAAATATATGAAATTAATTTTCTATAAAAAATAAAAGGCTGAAATACTCAGTATATTGAACATAAAATAACATCCCGGCACTCAACATGCTCGTTGATTGCCGGGATGTTTTTAAAGCACAAATTTATATTTTATTTTGCGTACAGTTTAACGCCTGTTTCATCAAAGTACTGCAGTAATTCCGGCAATACATCGATTGATACTTTTTCTCCGTCTTCGGTAACAAAAGTGTCATTGTTAAGTTTAATATAGACCGCTTTCTCCGAATTATACCATTCCAGCAGCTTAGCCTGTGCTCTTGCATTGTTGTTCAGGTAATCTGTGTCAAAAGCTTCATCACCTATAATTACCGCACTAACCGGAATATCTTCTATATCTCCAACTAATGTTATCTTACCCTCTGCTATCTCTGTCAATGTTGTTCCGTCTTCACCTGTAAAGATTACTTCTACTTGCAGGTTGGAAGCTATTACTCCATCATGTGCTTTATATATAGCCCTGTAGAATCCGGGCTCAACCTCTGTCATTTCATTTCCCGGTCTGTTGCTTGCAAGTCCAAACGGAAGCATTATTCTATAGGACGCGCTGCCTCCCTCAGGAGCATTAAAGCTTATTTCCAAGGTTTCATTGGTTCTAAGCTCAACGTCTTCATCCGGCTGTAGATTTGCAATACCTTCCTCAACAGGATCTCCACCCGGTATTATTTTAACCTTTCCTTCTGCCGTTTGTGTTACTTCATAGCCATATTCACTTACATACACTACTTCAATAACTAAATCTTCTGCTTCTGTTTCTTCAGGCACTGTCCATGTTCCCGTATATAATCCGTTTTCTTCCGTCATTGGAATTCCTGGTTCATTGCCTTGCAGGCCGAACGGAACCATTAACCTAAAGTATCCCTCTCCTCCTGTCGGTGCATTAAAGCTAACCGTTAACACATCACCTGCTTCAAGCTCTACGTCTTCTGCAGGCTGTACATTCGTGATAGTAGGTGATTCCAACTCTACAAACACTCTTCTCTCAACTGTTGTAACATTGCCTGCTCTATCTGTAGCCTTCACGTTTATAATGTTTTCTCCCTGATTTAACATCAGTCTTTCATGGAATCCGCCGACTTCATCTACTGCGACTGCTTTATCGTTTATCTCCAGTTTCTCAAGCCCTATGTCATCGGTTACATTTCCTATTACATGTACCACCTCTGCACTTATCTTTGCATTGTCTAACGGCTCTTCTACTGTCAGTTCAGGTAATACTTTATCTTTTATTACGTCTACCGTTTCTGACGGTTCTGTCTCTATTCCGTTCAATTCGGCTGTTACTTTTATTGT
>DMJQ01000153.1:7280-23509 GCA_003457065.1 Clostridiales bacterium | reverse complement strand
ATTTCGGATGAGCCGGACTGGCTTGCAAATTTGTCCAATGCGGCCTCTGTACTGTGGCTTATGCTTGAAGATATTAACTGGTCGGGATTTTATTTGTATAAAAACGGCGAGTTGGTGCTTGGGCCGTTTCAAGGCAAGCCGGCGTGCGTTCATATTAAGCCGGGAAAAGGAGTGTGCGGAACAGCCGCGGAAAAAAAAGAGACTCAGCTTGTAAAGGATGTTCATGAATTTCCCGGACACATAGCATGTGATTCCGAATCAAATTCCGAAATAGTTGTGCCAATAATAAAAGACGGCAGGTTAATCGGGGTGCTGGATATAGACAGTCCGGTACATGGCAGATTCGATGAAACAGACGGAAAATATCTGGAAAGATTTGTGTCGATTATTGTCAGTCACGTTTGTTTCCCCGAAGCCTTCGTATAATCAATACGTCGAACCTTTGACGCCGCTTTTCATATAATATTAGCATAATGAAAAGAGGTGAAGCTATGAATGATGCAACAGGATATTTTCATAATAGTTCCGTAATTTATAATCCATATTACAGATACCCGGAACTTGGCAGGTATCTGGGCTATGACCAAAATTTGGTGAATGCGCAAATGAGCAACTGCTACTGCAAAAAATCATTTTTGAGAGTACTTAACACTTGTGATGCCGGATTTGACGTAGAGATTAATGAAATAGTAATGGCGGAAAATTTAAAGATGAAGGATTTCACAAGGTATGTCCAGTTTACGCCGGGTGCATACAAGGTAAAAATTTATGAATCGGGAGAACCTAAAACCTTGATATTCGAATCAAACATTGATATTGAACGGAATCTGACATACACGGGAGCAATAGCGGCCGATGAGACGAACCCGGCTGACATATGCATTTTAATAATACCGGAAGCAAAAGAAAATGCCATCACAGGTCCCATGTCGGCGCTGAGACTGGCTAATCTTGTCTCTGATGCACCGCAGCTGGAACTGGCAACATCAGATGGAACGGTGCTGTTTTCTGGAGTAGATTACGGAGATGTTTCTGATAATGTGGCGGTACCGTCGGGAAGATATACATTGACACTGAATGAAAAAAGAAATAAAAATGCCGTGAAGTCACTGAATGCGGACTTTGCTCCGAGAATGCACTATACGTTGTTTCTGACAGGAAAGTACGGCGATAATTCTGATGTTAATATAATAATACCTGAGGACGGAGTTAATTACTTAGAATTGTGTTAAGGATAAAAAACAAGCAGTTTTTGCTTGTTTTTTATGTGTCCGGAATACAAATATTAGTTGTGACGACAAATGGCATATGGTATAATAAATTAAATATTGAATGCAGAGGTGCGAAATGAAAACCATTGGAATCATCGGAGGAATGGGACCCCTTGCAACGGTTGATTTATATCGACGCATAGTTCTCAGAACCAAGGCAGCAAGAGATCAGGAACATATTCATGTATTAATTGACGGTAATACAAATATACCCGACAGAACAAGAGCAATCATAGGGAACGGTGAAGATCCCGTACCTGAACTTATAAAATCCGCGAAAATATTGGAGCAGAGCGGAGCCGATTTTTTAATAATGCCGTGCAATACGGCACACTATTTTGTAGATGCGATAAAAGAAAACGTACATATACCGTTAATCAACATGCTTGAGGAAACAGTGAAATATACATATGAAAAATATGGACAAGATACTGTTGTAGGCATAATGGCAACTGACGGAACAATTAAATCTAAAATTTATGAAAAATATTATTCCGGGCTGGGAATAAAGACAGTTGTTCCGGAGAAAAAACAGGAAAAAATAATGAAGTTTATTTATGAAGTCATTAAGAGCGGTCATTATGAAGCAGGCAACGATTTGTTTTATGAATGTGTGGAAGAATTAAGGAAAAAAGGAGCGGATGCATTCCTTTTAGGCTGTACGGAGCTTTCATCCGCCCAATATTTATATAATTTTGAAGGAACTTTTATAAATCCCATGGAAGTGCTGACGGAAGCATCGGTTATTTATGCCGGAGGAGAGCTTACGGAATTGTAGTTGTTTAAGAATGAGAAAACTGAATTAATATTATTAATGTTAGTAACAATATAACTATGGAGGAAGTGTGAAAAAATATAGCGTATTTTGGGTAATAGCGATACCAATATTTGAAACAGTCATAGAGTTTTGAATGCGGTTTTTCTCAGAAGATTTCATACAACAAGTTTAAAGCGATAACGACTAATTTCACATAATTCCCTTATATCTTTAGGAGGAATAAAGGAGTTTCTGACTAAGTCAAATTTATAAAGATCCGCTATCCATTTTGAATTTTTCTTGTCTGTTTTTTTACCTTTGATAGCCTTAACATATTTGGGATGTGTAAGGCAAACATCAATATCAGCTTCAAGGTAATTAAAAATTGGAATCCAATACTTACCGGTGGATTCCATACAGACATGATAGAGTTATTCTTGATTAGCCAATTGTGAAAATTTTTAATATCATAATTGATGGTTGAAAATGATTTTTGCTGATAAGAGACAATACCAACATTATCAGCAGATACGATGGTTGCAGCGAAAATATTTTGTGGACATCAAGCCACAACAGATGGGGTAGACTAACTTCATCATAAGAAACACCACCTTTAAAGACTATAAAAGGAACAGTAGCATTGACTGTCATCCAGAATCTTATTAAATGGCATAATAACCAAAGATAAGTGTACGGGCTCAATGTCCCACTTGTTTGTGCTTGTAAGGATAATATACGGGGTCGAAAATAAACTTCGCCACTCCTACTTCCGTGCTCTGTAGTATATTACTGTTCCATAAGAAGATATTAAAACAAAATTAGGAGGGGCGCAACCATTTTTTCATAATTTGTTTGTGCCTTGAGCGAAGCGAAAGGAATGGTAAAAAATATGAAAGATTTAACAGCAAAGCAAGCTGATTTAATGCTTTTTTTTGTAGCATTTTTTTGGGGCACGGGTTTTACTGTAACTAAAATAGCCCTTGAAATATATACAACGGTGCAGCTCTTATTTATAAGGTTCGTAATTGCGGCTGTCGTCTCTCTGATTGTGTTCAGAAAAAACATGGGGAATGTTACAAAATCAGATGTCAAGGCAGGAATAATAATGGGTGTNNTCTGGCGGTAGGTTATGTTTTGCAGACAGTTGGGCTTGAGGGAACAACAACTGGAAATTCCGCATTCCTTACAGGCACAAACGTAGTTATGGTTCCGTTTTTTTACTGGCTGGTTACAAAGACCAAATTGGGCAAAAATAATGTACTTGCTGCGGCCATGATGTTTGTTGGCATACTGCTCTTAACGGTGGATTTCGATAATTTTGGCAGGTTTAATATATGGGATTTCTTAACGTTTTCATGCGCAATATCTTTTGCATGGCAGGTTGTTGCAACCGGCATATTTGCATCGGACAAGGATCCGGCGGTAATATCAACGGTACAGCTTTTGACATGCACGGTAATATTCTTTTTTATGTTGCTGGTTGAAAGAAAACCGGTTGCCGTAAGTGCAGCGGGGGTGGCAAGCATGCTCTACCTGAGTCTGGTAACCACATTGCTGTGTTTTTTGATGCAGACGATCGGTCAGAAATATACCTCCACTACTCATGCCGCAATTATTCTGAGCCTGGAATCCGTAATAGGAAGTTTATTCGGCGTATTATTTCTTAATGAAAAATATTCTGTCGTGACCGTATTAGGTTTTGCGGTGATATTTTCGGCTGTTATAACGGCAGAGACCGGTTGTGACTGGATGATTAAATGGAAAAGTAAAAAGTAAGTAGATTTTTAGAAAAATTTATTTTAATATCTTGAATATTGCGAACATTTACTATATAATTAGTAAAAACATTCGCATGGAGTAATTATGAAAAAATACAAAAGAAATCAAAGAATCGGAGCATTAATGAAAATTTTCTCGGAAAAACCTAATTATGTTTTTTCCTACAACTATTTTTCGGAAATTTTTAATGCTGCAAAATCTACCATAAGACANNGAGCTGGTTTCTGAACTTGATTACGGGAAGATAGAAACAATATCCGGAGCATCGGGCGGAGCTGTATTTGTTCCTGTGCTGGGTATAAAAGAAAAAACAGACATACTTAATGAACTGTGTGATTTGTTTTCACATAAAAACAGAATCCTGCCGGGCGGATTTATTTATATGACAGACATATTTAACAATCCAAACATCGTGACAAATATTGCAAAATTAATATCTTCGGAATTTTCAAACAAGAAAATAGACTGCATAATCACCGTTGAAACAAAGGGAATACCCGTTGCCATTCTCACGGGACAAAAGCTTAATGTGCCTGTGGCAGTAATAAGAAGAAACAATAAAGTCACCGAGGGAGCTACCGTAAGCATCAACTATGTATCCGGTTCTTCCAACAATATTCAGACTATGTCGCTATCAAGGCGGTCATTAAAAGAAAANNATGAAGGGCGGCGGAACATGCAAGGGTATGTCGGACATGATGAGAGAATTTAATGCTGAAGTTGTGGGAACGGCAGTGGTTATCGAGACTAAGGAGCCGGAAAAGAAGCTGGTGGATGATTATTTGTCATTGCTGCTGCTTAATAAGATAAATGAAAAGGACGGAATCGTTGATATTCAGCCAAATTTTAAATTGTTAAAATAACTTCATACTTTTTTGCCAAAAAATGAAAATGTTTTTTTGCAATTTTTATACAGATATAGTTTAATAGAACAAAATGGACATAATCTTTTGGGGGAAGGTGGTGACAACATGAAAATATCGGACGTTAGAGTAAGAAAAATTAATTCGGAAGGTAAGATGAAGGCAATCGTTTCCGTGACTTTCGATGATTGTTTTGTAGTACATGACATTAAGATCATTGAGGGGCAGGAAGGATTGTTCATAGCCATGCCAAGCAGAAAAATGCCGGATGGAGAGTTTAAAGACATAGCTCATCCAATAAATTCTGAAACAAGAAACCTTGTTGCAGAAGCTGTATTTAAGGCTTATGAAGAAAAGCGCCAGGAAGAAGGAGAAAATGCCGAAGCGGCTCTTCTATAGCGCCATGACTGATGATTTTATAATCAACAGTATTCGGGTCTTGTATAAAGACCCTTTTATTATGCCCTGATTACCTTATTACCTGACATAATTTTTTCGAATATTAGGTGTAAGAAATTATGTTAGGTAAAATTGCGGATCACAAAATTTATGCGGCTTAATAAGCAGCAGATTTGAGCTATCTGAACGCATTCTTTCGATCGGCGTGAACCGATATCTGTGAGTTGTGCCGCTATATTTGTAAAACTTTTTTTGACTTAAAGCATTATATGTAATATAATATCAAAGTATTACAAGCGGAGGAGAAATAATATGAATATGTCGATTATTTTGGCAGCCGGCGAAGGTACAAGAATGAAATCCGATATTCCTAAAACTTTACACAAAGTTTGCGGAAAGGAGATGGTTAAATATGTTGTGGAAGCTGCCAAAAATTCAGGAATAGAAAAAAATATTATTGTTCTTGGACATGGAAAGGAAAAAGTCNNTAGAAGGCGCTCCTTACGGAACGGGTTTTGCTGTCATGGCTGCCAAAGAGTACATCAATGACGATGATACGGCGGTAATTTTGTGCGCAGACGGTCCGCTAATCAGAAAAGAAACATTACGGTCTTTTATTAAATATCATGAGGATAAAAAATACGCGGCCTCCGTTATGACTGCATATCTTGAAAATCCAAAAGGTTACGGAAGAATTGTAAGAAATGATGATTCGTCGGTCATGAACATAGTTGAAGAAAAGGATGCGACGGATGAAATTAAGGCAATACGGGAAATAAACACCGGAATATACTGTTTCAGCGGGAAATTATTAAAATATGCTCTCGGAAAAATCGATACGGACAATTCACAGGGAGAATACTATCTTACAGACACAATTAAAGTCTTAAACAACGAAAGTTATAAAATAGGCGGTTGGCTGCTGGATGATCCCACCGACATAAAGGCTGTAAACGACAGGGTGCAGCTTGCGGAAGTCACTAAGATAATGCAGGACAGAATAAATAAAAAGCATATGATATCAGGAGTGACAATAATCGATCCGGACCATACCTATATTGAAGATTCGGTTGTAATAGGAAATGATACCGTAATTTATCCCGGAACAGTTTTGGAGGGAACGACTGTCATAGGTTCTCACTGCACAATAGGTCCTAATACTCGCATAATTGATTCATCAGTGAGAAATAATGTGTCTATTGAAAACTCAAAGGTAATCGAATCAGAAATAAATGACGGCACAACGGTGGGGCCTTTCGCATACCTGAGACCGGGAACATCCTTGGGCAAAAATGTCAAAATAGGCGATTTTGTGGAAGTTAAGAAATCAACTATAGGAGATAATTCAAAATCATCACATTTAGCATACATAGGAGATGCGGAAATAGGAAAAGATGTTAATATAGGCTGCGGTGTGGTATTTGTAAACTATGACGGAAAGAANNAGGTTAATAAAAAGGGTTTAGGGAAGAACAGGTATTAAGAGGTAAGTATGTATATAGTTGCGGGACTTGGCAATCCGGGTAAAGAATATGCAGGTACCAGACACAATGTTGGATATGATACGTTAGAATGTTTGGCAGAAAAGTGTAATGTAAAATTAAATAAACTGAAATTTAACTCCGTATATGGAGAAACAACCATAAACGGAGAAAAAGTTATGCTTGTAAAACCTGTGACATATATGAACAGAAGCGGAATAGCCATTGATGAAATAATGAAATTTTATAAAATACCGGCAGAGAATCTCATCGTAATATATGATGATATTGATATACCGGTGGGGACGCTGAGAATCAGGCCTCACGGAAGTCCGGGAACACACAACGGGATGAAGTCCGTAATTCAGCACGTGGGCAGTAACTTTCCGCGCATTCGGATAGGAGTAGGAAGAAATCCAAATATGGATCTGGCTGATTATGTGCTGCAGAGGTTTGGCAGTGACGACAGGGATAAAATAAGTCCCATAATGGAAAAAGCAGCAGAAGCGGCGATTGAAATTATTGAGAAAAATGTAGACAGTGCCATGCAGAAGTATAATATTAGAACGACAGGTGAACAATGAACAAAGTTTTGTTTGAACAGTTTCAAAAAACAGATAAATTTAACAGGATAACTGAAAATTACAAAAACGGTAGAAGCCAGCTTGTTCAAGGTATCAACGAGGAAAGTATGGCGTACTTGTCATGCAATTTATTAGAGTCCTCGGCAAATAAAATTCTGATTATTACAAGCAATGAAGCTAAGTCAAGAAAATATGAGGAAGAAATAAAAGCATACACTGATAATGGGGACAGACTTCAGCCGAAGGAATTTTTACTTTACAATGTGGATGCACTGAGCAAGGATATCGAATATAAACGAGCAGCTCTTCTTGATAAAATCGTTCATTCCAAAAAATCTGTCATTACGGCATCAATTACCTCTGTACTGACTAGAGTTATGCCTAAAGATAGATTTAAGAATTCTGTAATAGAATTGAAGTATGCAAATACTTATGATTTAAATGATCTAAGAAGCAAATTGGTTAGTCTTAAGTATGAGAGAGTGGATGCAATAGAAGGACCGGGACAATTTTCTGTCAGGGGCGGTATAATTGATGTTTTTTCTCCGTCGGAATCTAATCCTGTGAGGATTGAATTTTTTGATGATGAAATTGATTCAATAAGGGCAGTTGACTTAAAAACACAGCGTTCGATTAAAAACTTAAAATCTGTAAGGATTATACCCTGCAGTGATTTATTGTTTCAGAAGGATGAAATCAGAAAAATTTTGTCAGAAATAGAAAAGGACTATACGAACAGGCTTGACAAAATAAAGTTGCTCAACAATACCAAGGAAGTTGAAAAAAAGCTTAAAAATCTTTATAACATCTATCAAGACAAGTTAAGAGGCGGATTGGGAATAGAAAATTCCGATTTGCTGGTTCCTTTCATAAAAGACAATTTTGTAAGTGTTCTGGATTATTTTGATGATAATTTCATACTTGTTCTGGATGAACCGGAAAGAATATTCGAGGAAATAAAAAATCTAAATGAAAGCTTTGAGTTAAAGTACGGCGAGCTGTTTGAAAAGGGCGAAATATTTGCTAAACAAAGCAGGCTCTATATCAGCGAACATGAATTAAAGAATGAAATATCTGAAAAAGTATTCATATCTGTAAACGGCAAGGATAAAATTTTAAAAACCGACGACAGAGTTTCACTGTTGTTCAAAGAAGCCCCGTCTTATTACGGAAAGATGGAGAATCTGTCTAAGGAGTTAAACAGGTTAAAGTATAAAGGTTACAAGACTGCCATAATACTTTCAAGCAGCGAAGGATGCTTAAAGCTCCACAACATACTGAACGATTACGAGTGTTCAACAGTTTTGTCTAAGGATACAAATATTGCGGCATCCAGCGGGCAAGTGATAATTACTCCGGGAGAATTGAAAAAGGGTTTTGAATATTATGACAGCAAAATAATGGTTCTCACCGAAAATGAAGTATTTGGAACGCTGAGAAAAAAGACTCATAAAGCTAAAAAACAAAAAGGATCTAAAATCGAAGTGTTTACCGACCTGAAGGTCGGAGATTTTGTGGTACATGAGCACCACGGCATCGGACAGTATATCGGAATTGAAAAGATAGATGTCCAGAACATCAAGAAAGACTACCTGTGCATCAAGTACAAGGGCGAAGATAAACTGTATGTTCCCGTAGACCAGATGTCGCTTATACAAAAATACATCGGTTCTGATTCCGAAAAACCGAAGCTTAACAAAATGGGAAGCGCTGAATGGATAAAAACCAAGGAACGCTCCCGCGCTGCAATCGAAAGCATGGCTGCCGATCTTGTTAAGCTGTATGCGGAAAGAAAGGTGGTAAAGGGGTATTCTTTTTCACCCGATACCGAGTGGCAGAAAGAATTTGAATACAAGTTTCCGTTTCAGGAAACCGACGACCAGCTTCGCTGCATAAAAGAGATTAAAAAAGATATGGAAAGATCCTTTTGTATGGACAGACTACTTTGCGGAGACGTGGGATTTGGCAAGACCGAGGTTGCAATGAGGGCCGCTTTCAAGGCGGTTATGGACTCGAAACAGGTTGCGATACTTGTTCCCACAACAATTCTGGCTCAGCAGCACTATACAAATATTGTGGACAGATTCCGCGGATATCCTGTTAAAATCGAAATGCTGTCAAGGTTTAGAACCCAGTACCAGCAAAACAAGATTATCAATGATTTAAACAAAGGGATTATTGATATTGTGGTTGGAACACACAAACTTTTGTCAAAAGAGCTGAAGTTTAAAGATCTGGGGCTCCTGATAATAGACGAAGAACAGAGGTTCGGAGTAAAGCATAAGGAGCTTATCAAACAGCTTAAAACAAACATAGACGTGCTGACTCTTTCAGCGACGCCTATACCGAGGACACTGCACATGTCGATGATCGGAGTAAGGGATATGAGCATAATATCCGAGCCTCCGGGAGACAGGCTTCCTATTCAGACGTACGTTATAGAGTATAATGAAGGAATAATTAAAGACGCAATTGAAAAGGAACTTTCAAGAGGCGGCCAGATCTATTATGTTCACAACAAAGTGGTGGATATTGACAGTGCTGCGTCAAACATTCAAAAATTGGTGCCGGACGCAAGAATAGCTGTAGCCCACGGACAAATGAACGAAAGACACCTTGAAAACATAATGCTTGAATTTGTTCAAAAGGAATATGATATATTGGTGTGTACGACAATCATTGAAACCGGAATGGATATTCCGAATGTAAATACACTCATCATAGACAACTCGGACCACCTTGGACTTTCGCAGCTGTATCAGCTGAGGGGAAGAATAGGAAGGTCGAACAAGGTATCATTTGCTTACCTGACCTATGAAAGAGATAAAATGCTGTCTGAAGTGGCAGATAAAAGGCTGAAGGCGATAAAGGAATTTACCGAATTCGGATCAGGCTTTAAAATAGCAATGAGAGACCTGGAAATAAGAGGCTGCGGAAATATACTGGGAGCCGAGCAGCATGGCCATATGCTTGCCATAGGTTACGATTTGTATGTCAAATTCTTAGACAGGGCAGTAAAAGAGCTTCAGGGCAAGATAAATGAAGATGAGGATATTGAAACTACCGTAGATTTAAGTGTTGACGGCTACATTCCTTCAACATATATTGAAAATGAAGAACAAAAAATAGAAATATATAAGAAAATAGCGGCTACAACAAGTAAAGATGATATTTACGATATTACTGAGGAAATTATCGACCGCTTCGGCAATCCGCCTAAACAGGTTGACAATCTTCTGAATATTTCTTATATAAAGTCACTGTGTAAGAAACTGCATGTAAAATCCATAACGCAGTCAGGAATTACGGTTAACATTGAGTTGTATTCCAACAATGATCTAAATCAGGACGTAATAGGTTTCTTGATCGAAAATTATAATACAAAAATCAAATTTGACGTTTCGAAGGAACCTGTTATTAAATATAAATTAGATTCTACAGAACAAGTAAAGATTCTGGAAGAACTCGAAAAATTCTTTGAAATCTTAAATAATTATAAAGCAGGCTTAAAGGAGTCTGTCAGGGAGGAAAAACATGAATAAATTAAAACAATCACTTGCATTGGTACTTGCTCTTTGTATGGGTTTAGCAGTTACCGCATGTCAAAACAGCAATACGGGCGCTGTTGAAGAAGGCGTAAAAGCCAAAGTTAATGACAAGGTAATAACTCAGGAAGAATACGACGAAAATCTGTCGGTTTATAAGAAAATGGTGGAAACACAATACGGTGCAGATGCATGGAATATGGAAATTTCTGAAGGGCAGACAATGGGAAGCCATTATGAAAGCAATTTGCTGGATCAGATGATTATGGACCTGTTACTGGTAAATGCAGCTGAAAAAGAAGGCGTCACAATTACAGACGAAGAATTACAAGGGGAATTGGATAACTTTAAATCATATTTAGAAACAGACGAAAAATATCAGCAATTTCTGGAAAGCTACGGAATGTCCGAAGACTACCTGAAAGAATCATTAAGAAAAGAATACTTGATCAATCATTATTTGTCAATTAAAATAGAAAACCTGCAGCCCTCTGATGAAGAACTTCAAACATTGTTTAATGATTTAAAAATGAATGAAAGTGTAAGAGCAAGCCATATACTTGTGAAAACAGAAGAAGAGGCAAAGGGTGTTATCGACAGGCTCAACAAAGGTGAAAGCTTCGAAGATTTGGCTAAAGAATTATCTAAAGATACGGCAAGTGCGGAAAAAGGCGGAGATTTAGATTACTTTGAGTACACTGACATGGTACAGCCATTTTCTGAAGCGGCATTTTCTATGGAGGTCGGAGAAATCAGCGAACCTGTAAAATCTGAATTTGGTTACCATGTAATTAAAGTAACAGATAAAAAGGTTGACAGCGCAGTTACTCTGGAATCAAAAAAATCTGTTCTGACAGAATACTACAAATCATTTAAATATGAAGAACTGTTAGAAACATTAAAAAATGAAGCAAATATTATTAAAAATTAACAAATGTTAGAAAATGTAAAAAGTTGTTGCTATTCGTAAAAACATCCTTTATAATGTGAATGATATTTCCAATAATATCCGCAAACTTATCAGGATAAAATCTATTAAAGTGCAAATAATAGAAAATATTAAAAGAAATGTCATATAAATAAAATTATGCAATTGGAGGAACATAAGTTATGAAAGCAACTGGAATTGTCAGAAGGATTGATGACTTGGGAAGAGTAGTTATCCCGAAGGAAATCAGGAGAACATTGAGAATTAGAGAAGGGGATCCTCTAGAAATATTTACAGACAGGGAGGGTGAAATAATTTTAAAAAAATATTCACCTATTGGAGAATTAACTGAATTTGCAGGGGAATATGTAGAATCTTTGTTTGAAACAACAAGGCATATTGCAATAATAACAGACCGCGACGGAGTAATAGCCGTGTCAGGTAGTTCTAAGAAAGACTATGCTGAAAAAAGATTAAGTCCTGAGCTGGAAAAAATAATAGAAAGCCGTGAGGTTTATGCAACGAACGGAGTAAGTGAAAAACCAATCAGAATCACAGCAAATGAACTTAATCCTGATAACTATACAAGTCAGGTTATAGCTCCCATATTGGCTCATGGTGATCCGATAGGAGCGGTAATGCTGTTATCAAAGGATAAAGCGGTAAAGATGACCGAGGTTGAAGAAAAGTTAATAAAGACAGCAAGCATATTTTTATCAAGACAGATGGAAAGCTAATATGTCTAATGGGGCTTAGGCCCCATTTTTTTTATGTCCGAATGATAACGTTTTGACTTCACGAAAAATTTGTCATATAATTAATAAAAATAGTTAAAGGGGGCCACATATGAATATCAAATTTTTAGGAGCAGTTCACGGAGTTACCGGCTCGAGCCATCTGATACAGTTTAAGAATAAAAAAATATTACTGGACTGCGGCATGTATCAGGGCAGCGATGAAGAACTCAACATGGAAGAATTTGAAATAAATCCGGCAGATATAGATTACCTCCTGCTGAGCCACAGCCATATAGATCACAGCGGAAGGATTCCGCTGCTTGTTAAAAAGGGTTTCAAGGGCACAATTTATTGCTCTAAACCGACCTATGATCTATGTGAAATTATGCTGTTGGATTCCGCGCACATTCAGGAGACGGAAGCGGAATGGAAAAACAGGAAGGCAATGCGCCAGGGCAGAAAATTAATCGAGCCCATGTATACTCAAAATGATGCTGCGGAAAGCCTGCAATATTTTAAGCCGGTACAGTACGGGCAGATAATAAATATCGGCGAGGGGCTGATGGTAAAATTCAGCGATGCAGGTCATATACTGGGATCATCTATAATTGAAATTTGGTTTGACGACGGCGGGGAAAATATGAAGCTTGTTTATTCGGGTGATCTGGGTATGCGTGAGAAACCGCTTTTAAAAGATCCCACCGTCATAGAAAAGGCTGACTACGTCATAATGGAAGCAACTTACGGAAACAGGGTGCACGACAATATTGAACAGCGAACGGAAGAACTTATCAATATTATATTAAAGACCGCAAAAAGAGGCGGAAACATTATAATTCCTTCCTTTGCCGTAGGCAGGACTCAGGAACTCATTTATGAATTGAGTAAATATTATGACAGTCATTTGGGCAAAATTGGGACAAAGGAAAATGAGCTGAAGAAAATACCGGTTTACATAGACAGCCCTCTGGCATCAAAAGCGACGGAAGTGTTTAAGAAAAATGCTCACGTTTTTGACAGTGAAGCCAGAAATTACATCATGACGGGAGACAATCCATTGGAGTTTGAGAACCTGCATTTCACACAGAGCGCGGAAGAATCCAAGGTGCTTAATTTTCTGCCGGGACCCAAGATAATCATCTCCGCCAGCGGCATGTGCGAGGCAGGAAGAATCAAACACCACTTAAAGCATAATCTGTGGAGGAAAGAAGCAAGTGTAGTGTTTGTAGGATATCAAGCGGAAGGAACCCTGGGAAGAAAGATCATGGACGGAGAAAAGAATGTGAAGGTGCTGGGAGAAAACATTCACATCAATGCAGAAATATACAATGTTGAAGGATTTTCCGGCCATGCCGACAAGACGGCTCTTTTAAACTGGCTGAAAGGTTTTACGGAAAAGCCGAGGACCGTATTTCTGGTGCATGGAGAGCAGGAATCANNGCTGAGTTTTGCTGCCGAAGTTAAAGAAAAGCTCGGGCTGAACTGCATTGTTCCCGAATACAATGTGGTTTATGAAATAAAAAAATCCGACAGCGTCGAAAAGATACCGACGGCAGAAGCAGCAAAAAAGACGCTTCCTGCAAAAGGCAGTGTGAATGAAAAGCTGAAAGATGATTTGCGTGTTGATATTGAGGAGTTTAAACAAATATTTGATGTGGCCGCGGAAAGGGCTAAGAAGCATCTGAATGAAAATATGAGTATGGATGATTATGAAAAAATTAACAATACGTTAATTGATTTGGAAAATGAAATAATAAATCTTACCATGCTCACAAATAATTAATGCCGCGGATATGAAGATGAAAACACTGGTGATAGTAAGCTATACCACAGAATCGGTAAACAGTTATTACAATCAGATAAAAAGCCTGTTTTCTGACAGGATAAATACTAAAAAATACAGTCTGGACGACCTGAAATCCACTAAGAAGAAAATTGACTCAGATGTCCTGCTCATACCTTCATATCACCTGTATAAGAAAGTAAAGGCTTATGTGGGCTTGGATACAGAGCTCTTATTTGCTGACAGAACAATATCAAAAACAGGAATGGACAAGATTAACGGCATAAAAAAAGGTTCAAGGGTTGTGCTGATAGATGAAAGCCCTGAAATGGCAGAGCAGATTATATCGGTGATTTACCAGCTCGGAGCAAGGCATATTGAGCTGAATTCATATTGGTCGGCAGACAGCATAAATGAAAAAGATGATGTTTTCATTATATTGGGACAGTCAGACTACACTCCTAAAGGGGCAAAGGAGATAATTAATATAGGAAACAGCCTTTTGGATATTAACTCCATCATTGATATAGGAACTAAATTTGACCTGTTTTCTGTACTGGACAGGCAGGATATCATAAGAAGCTATACGGAAATCAAAACTGCGAATTTCGGATTCCTGCAGATATTGGGCATTATAAACAGCAGGGAGAGCCAGCTTGATATTCTGCTGCAGACGATTGATGCGGGGGTTATAGGCATTGACAACCACGGAAGTATATTTTTGTATAATGAAAATGCAAGAGATATTGTAAAGAAAGACGAAGATGATGTAATGAACAGAAACGGTCTGGAGCTTCTGCCCGAAATACCTTTTGCGCACACGCTTTATAATCTGAAACCGGTTGAAGAAAAAATCATAAAAATTAACGGCTATGATGTGGTTGTTTCGGTCAGTCCCCTCCTTCATTCAAAGAAAATGTACGGAGCCGTGGCAATCATAAGAAAATATTCCGATGTGGAAAAAAAAGAACACATATTGAGAAAGAAGTTTATAGGGAAGGGATATGCCGCAAAATACAATTTCGGTGATATTTTCGGCAAAAGCGGCGCCATAACAGAGTGCAGGAACATAGCCCGGAGAATGTCTCTTTCTAATTCGTCCGTTTTGATAACCGGTGAGACAGGAACAGGAAAAGAATTGTTCGCACAGGCAATTCACAATAATTCGCTGAGAAAGGATTTTCAGTTTGTGGCGGTGAACTGCGGCGCATTTCCAGAAAGTCTTTTGGAAAGCGAGCTGTTCGGCTATGAGGAAGGAGCCTTTACGGGAGCCAGAAAAGGAGGGAGACCTGGTTTGTTTGAACTGGCTCACAAGGGAACACTGTTTCTGGATGAAATTACGGAAATGCCTATGAATCTCCAGGTGAAGCTTCTCAGGGTGCTGCAGGAAAGAGAGGTTGTAAGGCTTGGCGGTGACAGAATAATTGATGTTGACATAAGAATAATAGCCGCAACGAACAAAGACATAAAAGAAATGGTTGAAAGGGGAGAATTCAGACAGGATTTATTTTACAGACTCAATGTGCTTCCTTTAAAAATTCCGCCTCTTCGTGACAGAAAATTGGATATAATCGGTCTTGCGGATTATATGAAAAAAACATTCGGCAGTGATTTCACATTGACAGGTAAGGCAAGGGAAGCTTTTGTAAATTACAGCTGGAACGGCAATGTTAGAGAGCTTCGGAACTGTGTGGAATACTTGGTCAATCTTGGCATGAAGGANNTTGCCAATTGAGTTCAGGGGCGGAACCGCGTACGTAAAATTAACGCCATACGAACATGAAGCTGTTGCGGAATTTCTTGAAATGGCGGGAAATAACTTAAAGAAATATATTTTTGTCCTGGAAGAATTAGAAAACGCATATATAAACAACAGAAGGCTCGGCAGAAGAAGTATAAACGAAGCGGCAAAAAATAAAGATATATTTATCAGTGAGCAGGAAGTAAGAACAATTTTAATTAATCTCGAAAAGTTTAAGATGACTGATATTTATAAAGGCAGAAGCGGTACTGTAATAACGGAATTCGGCATCCGATCATTAAAATACCTGCTAAAGGGTTAAAAGGTTTGCAATTCTATACCTTTTAACCCTTTAATTATG
>DMJQ01000153.1:0-7206 GCA_003457065.1 Clostridiales bacterium | reverse complement strand
CTTTATGCGTTTTTCTGCCGGCAGGAGGCGGCAAAATTCGGCGGGAGCGGGAAATTCTTTCGCTCCGGTTATTTAAAGCTTATGTGCGCAATGTAAGGAGGGAAAAATTGAAAAAGTTATTGACAGGCAATGAAGCCATCGGACGCGGAGCATATGAGGCGGGCGTTCATTTTGCGGCCGCGTATCCGGGAACACCAAGTACGGAAATACTCGAAAATATTGCTCCTTATGAGGATATAATCGCAGAATGGGCACCCAATGAAAAGGTGGCGGTGGAATCGGTCATCGGAGCCAGTTATGCTGGAGCAAGAACGCTGGCTGCTATGAAGCATGTAGGGCTCAATGTTGCTGCTGATCCGTTTTTTACGGCTGGCTACACGGGCATCAACGGCGGAATGGTACTAATAAGTGCGGATGATCCGGGACTTCACTCTTCCCAGAACGAACAGGACAACAGGTACTATGCAAAGATGGCAAAGGTTGCCATGATAGAGCCCGGCGACAGCCAGGAATGCAAGGATATGGTTAAANNTACTCTGGAAATAAGCGAAAAATATGATACGCCGGTTATGATAAGGATGACCACGAGATTGTGCCACAGCAAGTCAATCGTGGAAACGGGCGAACGCACCGATGTCCCAATAAAGCCATATGTAAAAAATCCAAACAAATATTTAATTGCACCGGCAGTGGCAAAGCAGCTTCATCCTGTAGTGGAGCAGAGGCTCAGAGAACTGGAAAAGTTCTCGAATGAAACAGAACTGAACTTCATTGAATGGAATGATAAAAAAATCGGAGTAATCTCGGCGGGAGTAGCATATCAGTATGCAAGGGAAGTGTTCGGAGATTCCGCCTCCTATTTAAAAATAGGATTTACATATCCGCTTCCCATGGAGAAGATAAAAAAATTCGCCGAACAGGTTGAAACGCTTTATGTGGTTGAAGAGCTTGAGCCATTTATGGAAGAGCAGATAAAGGCGGCGGGAATCAACTGCACGGGAAAGGATAAAATTCCTAACACATGGGAGCTGAATCCAGATATTGTTGAAAAGTCATTGCTGGGGACCGTCAAACCTACGATTGATTACGATAGAACCATAGCCGTTGGAAGACCGCCCACATTATGTGCGGGATGTCCTCACAGGGCACTTTATTACGAGCTTTCCGGCAGAAAGAATGTAATGATAACCGGAGATATAGGGTGCTATACTCTTGGAGGAGCTGAACCGTTAAATGCAATGGACACGTGCATCTGCATGGGCGCCAGCATAAGCGCGGCTCACGGAGCCAAGAAAGTGTTTGAAAAGAATAACGAAAGCAAAAGAGTAGTGGCTACAATCGGGGACTCCACATTCTTCCACTCGGGAATGACAAGTCTTTTGGATGTGGTCTATAATAATTCAGATACGATAACATGCATACTGGACAACAGAATTACGGCCATGACCGGTCATCAGGAAAACCCCGGAACAGGCTATACTCTTCAGGGAGATGAAGCATATATTACCGATATTGCCCAGGTGGTGACNNAAGCAAAGAGATGAAAGAGGCGCTGAACTGGGCATTTGAACTTAATGAGCCATCCGTAATAATTTCGAGATATCCATGTGCTCTTAAAAAGTATTCTGAGAATGATTTAAACGAGTTCGGACCTATTGAAGGTGTCTGCGAAGTTGATCAGGAAAAATGTATAGGCTGTAAAAAGTGCGTCAGAACAGGCTGCCCGGCCATACATTTCAAAAAAGAAATTAAAAAATCTTCAATAAGCAAAGCCCAGTGTGTGGGATGTAAACTGTGCATACAGGTATGTCCGACAAAAGCTATCTTCAAGGCAGGTGAACAGAATGAATAAAAATATTTTACTGGTAGGCGTCGGCGGGCAGGGAACAATACTGGTGAGCAGGATATTATCGACCGGACTCGTGGATGCGGGTTATGATGTGAAAATGTCCGAGATACACGGAATGTCGCAAAGAGGAGGCAGTGTCTCCACTCAGGTAAGATACGGCGACAAGGTATATTCGCCCATAATAGGAACCGGAGATGCCGACATACTTATATCTTTTGAAACAATGGAAACATTAAGATGGCTGGAATACTTAAAACCCGAAGGGGTGGTTATCATAAATGATTATGAAATACCTTCCGCTCCCATACTTTCAGGAAAGGCGGATTATCCATATGGCATAATCGAATTGATTGAAAGCAAAGCGAGAACAAAGGTTATCAACGCGGCTGAAATAGCAGACGAGCTGGGAAGCACGAAAGTCATGAATGTTGTGCTTTTAGGTGCACTGATTAAATCCATGGGTTTGACGGATATAGACTGGGAGAAGGTAATCAGGGAGACGGTCAAAGAAAAATTTGCCGACATAAATATAAAAGCACTTTATGCAGGCATGGACAGCGCAGAATTTGCAGAAGCAGGCTGTTAAGTTACAGCTGTTAATCTTTTACTGAGAGGATGCATATGAGCTATAAGATATTGGCGATAAATCCGGGGTCAACTTCTACAAAGATCTCATTATATAAAGATGAAAAAGAAATTTTTACAAAAAAACTGGACCATCCGACGGAACTGATTGAAAAATTTGACAATGTGGAAGATCAGCTGCAAATGAGGAAAGAGATTGTCATGGCTTTTCTCAAAGAAAAGAAATTCGACATTAAAAAGTTGTCTGCCGTGGTGGCAAGAGGGGGAATGCTTCCGCCGGTCAGGACAGGAGCTTACATAATTAATGAGCTGATGGTTGACAGGGTAGAAAACCGTCCGGTCATGGAGCACGCTTCCAATTTTGCTGCTCCCATTGCTTATGAAATAGCCATGGAAGCAGACATACCGGCATACATATATGATTCCGTCATGGCAGATGAAATGCCGGACATTGCGCGCATATCGGGAATGCCTGACATTCCGCGGACAAGTTCGAGCCATGTTTTAAATACAAGGGCAATGGCTGTCAGGGCGTCAAAAGAGCGTGACAGGAAGTATGAAGACATGAATATTATTGCGGCACATTTGGGCGGCGGAATATCCATCAACCTGCATGAGAAGGGAAGGATAGTGGATGTGGTGTCGGATGACGAAGGTCCGTTTTCTCCCGAAAGAGCAGGGAGAGTTCCTTGCAGAGAATTAATTAATCTGTGCTACTCGGGAAAATATGACAAGAAGACTATGCAGAGGAAATTAAGGGGAAACGGCGGGCTGAGAGCTTATCTGAACACGATTGACGCAAGAGAAGTTGAAAGGATGATTGAGGGCGGCAATCGTGAAGCAAGGCTTGTGTATGAGGCAATGGCTTATCAGGTTGCCAAAGGAATCGGAGAGCTTGCCACCGTCACCGAAGGAAAAATTGATGTAATTATTTTGACCGGCGGCATAGCTCATTCAAAAATGCTTACTGACTGGATAGCAAAGCGTGTGAGTTTTATTGCTCCCGTTGAAATACTTGCGGGCGAAAATGAAATGGAAGCACTGGCTTTCGGAGCTCTGAGAGTGTTAAGGGGTGAAGAAACTGCGAGAGAATATACGGAGCAGGGCGCAGAAGCTTTAAATGTATAAAAAAGAAAGACTCTCGAAAGAGAATTCAGGCGGATGAAAAAACTAAAATGATGCGTTGATGTTCGCGCAGGTGAAAAAGCCAACTGATATATTAACGTTCTTGCAGGTAAATAACGCATGGTTTAATATTCGGTTGTTACTTCCGGTGCTTTGCTGGATGAACTTTTTTAGCCGCCTGCCGTCATGATGACTGTCATCAATCAGACTCTCAATGAGAGTCTTTTTTTGTGCGGCTGTAATCAAACAGCGGAATAAACGAAATAAAATAAAAAGTTAATTTAATATAATTCGTAATATAACGAATGAATAAAAAATAAAATTATAAAATTATCACTTTTTATATTGACACGGATTTTTATATTTGCTATCATATACTTGAAAGGTACTTAGTATAACTAAAAGGAAGGGTATTATGAATTTTGAAGTGAAAAGAGTGTATGTGGAAAAGAAGCAGACTTTTAACACAGAAGCGATAAACTTAAAAAATAATTTCAAAGAAAACCTGCAGCTGGACAATCTGGAAAATGTTCGTGTATTGAACAGATATGATATTTCACACATGGATGAAGAGGACTTTCAAAATGCCGTTAAGACGGTTTTTTCGGAGCCGAATCAGGATTATGTATATGAAGACATTGATATGTCGGACAATATTTTTGCTGTCGAATATCTGCCGGGTCAGTACGATCAGAGAGCAGATTCTGCGGCGCAGTGCATTCAGATAGTAACAGGCAAAGAAAAGCCTCCTGTTAAGTATGCTAAGGTTATTGTGCTTGAAGGAGATTTAAGTAAAGAAGATATAAAGAAAATTAAAGATTACTGCATCAATCCTGTTGATTCAAGAGAAGCGGCATTGACGAAGCCGGATACATTGGACGAAGAGTATCCTGAGGCAGAACAGGTTGAAACTGTAGAAAATTTTATAAGCAAATCTGAGAAAGAATTGGAAGAGTTCCGCATTGACAGGGGTCTTGCCATGAGTATTGAGGATTTGATTTTTTGTCAGGAATATTTTAAAAACATGGAAAAAAGAAATCCTACAATAACAGAAATAAAAGTTATAGACACATACTGGTCAGATCACTGCAGACACACAACATTTTCTACGGTTATTGAAAATGTGGAATTTGAAAACGGAAAAACAACCGGTGAAATAAAAAAGGCTTATGAAGAATACTTAAAGACCAGAAAATATGTATATGAAAATAAAAATAAGGATATTTCGCTGATGGATTTGGCGACCATAGGCGCCAAGGCATTGAGAAAGCAGGGACTACTTGATGATTTGGAAATATCCGATGAAATAAATGCATGCAGCATAGCAATCAATGTTGACGTAGACGGCAGAGATGAAGAATGGCTGCTGATGTTTAAAAACGAAACTCATAACCATCCGACTGAAATCGAGCCTTTCGGCGGTGCGGCAACGTGTCTCGGAGGGGCTATCAGGGACCCTCTTTCCGGACGTTCATATGTATACCAGGCAATGAGGGTATCCGGAAGCGGTGACCCGAGGCAGAGGCTGGAAGACACGCTGACAGGAAAACTTCCGCAGAGGAAAATATCAGCAGAAGCTGCTGCAGGCTACAGCTCTTACGGAAATCAGATAGGGCTGGCTACGGGTTTTGTAAATGAAATATATCATCCCGACTATGTTGCCAAGAGAATGGAAGTGGGCGCGGTAATCGCTGCAGCACCAAGGATAAATGTAGTTAGAGAAATTCCAGAAAAAGGAGATTTAATAATTCTTCTGGGAGGAAGAACCGGAAGAGACGGTTTGGGCGGAGCAACAGGCTCTTCCAAGGAACATACGGAGGAATCCATACTGCTGTGCGGTTCTGAAGTGCAAAAAGGAAATGCACCGACAGAAAGAAAAATTCAGAGGCTTTTCAGGAACAATGCCGTGAGCAGAATGATAAAAAGATGCAACGATTTCGGAGCCGGAGGCGTTTCTGTGGCAATCGGTGAACTGGCTGACGGACTGAACATAAATCTTGACATGGTTCCAAAAAAATACGAAGGACTGGACGGAACCGAGCTGGCAATTTCCGAATCTCAGGAAAGAATGGCCGTTGTCATAAGAAGAGAAGATGCCGATAAATTTAACGGATATGCAGCAGAGGAAAATCTCGAATCGACTGTGGTTGCGGAAGTGACAGATGACAGAAGGCTTAAAATGACCTGGAGAGGAAGGACGATTCTTGACATAGGCAGGGATTTCCTGGATACAAACGGCGTTAAGCAGAAAATAAGCGCAAAAATAAAAGAACCAATAAAAACAAAAACAGACACAGAGAATGAAAGAACAGTACTTGGCGGAAATTTGAAAGCGTCGTGGCTTGAAAACCTAAAGGATCTGAACGTGGCAAGCCAAAAGGGAATGGTTGAAAGATTTGATTCAACAGTGGGCGCCGGAACGGTTTTAATGCCTTTCGGAGGAAGGACACAGCTTACTCCTGCCGAGGGCATGGCGGCTAAAATACCCGTTCAAGATGGTACAACCGATACATGCTCGCTGATGGCTTACGGTTTTGATCCTTATCTGTCAAAACAAAGCCCGTATCATGGAGCAATGTACGCAGTCATACATTCTGTGGCAAAGATTGTTGCCATGGGCGGAGACTATAAAAAAATAAGGCTGACTTTTCAAGAATATTTTGAAAAGCTGAACAAGGAGCCGGAAAGATGGGGCAAGCCTCTGAGTGCGCTTCTTGGAGCATTCAGAGTGCAGCATGAGCTGAAAATTGCCGCAATAGGCGGAAAGGACAGCATGTCCGGGACATTCAAGGATATAAATGTTCCTCCCACTCTTATAAGTTTTGCGGTTGCGGCTGAAAATGTCAAAAACATCATATCTCCCGAATTTAAGTCAGCGGGAAATAAGGTTGTGTTAGTAAGAATAGGCAGAGACGAAAATAATGTGCCTGATTTTGAAGATTTAAAAATAAAGTATGCCGATATACATGCGGCAATAGTATCGGGCAGTGTGCTGAGTGCTCACACTGTAGGCTGCGGAGGCATTGCGGCGGCAATAAGCAAAATGACACTGGGAAATGAATTGGGGTTCAAAGAAAAGGACGGATTGTTTGCAGATTCGGGACAATTGTTCCGTGCTGATTACGGAGATATTATTCTTGAAACCGAAAAAGGTTCGGATATAACCGGCGGAATTGAAATAGGAACCACAATCGCCGAAAAAGAAATAATTCTGAATTCTTCGGTGCACATATCGCTGAATGAAGTGAGAGACACGTGGCTGGAGCCGTTAAACGGCGTTTATCCGGTTAAAAATGACACTAAAGGTAAGATAGAAGGCAGTTATGTGCTTGGAGGCACAAGGAGCAAAATATCGCGCAATATAGCAAGGCCTAAAGTATTCATCCCAGCATTTCCGGGAACAAACTGTGAATATGACACAAAGAGGGCATTTGAAAGAGCCGGCGCAGAAGCCGAAATATTCGTATTTAAAAATTTAAGTCCATTAGACGTTAAGAGCTCCATTGAAGAAATGAACAAGCGCATCAGGCAGTCACAGATAATAGCATTGCCGGGAGGATTCAGTGCAGGAGATGAGCCGGAAGGCTCGGGCAAGTTTATTGCGGCTGTATTCCGCAATGAGCTTTTAAAAGATGCGGTCATGGATT
>DMJQ01000120.1 GCA_003457065.1 Clostridiales bacterium | reverse complement strand
TTTCTTTCGCATAGATCTCTTAATATTTTACCTACGTCTTGCTTTATTTTTCCGTATATTATTTGCCTTCTATATTTTGGCGCAAATATTAAATGATATTTGCATTCCCATCTTGTGTGTGATAAAGTATTCTTATCCATTTGGGATCCTCCTCTGTTTTTTATGTGGTTGGCAAACCTACATAATTTTAACACTGGAGGATTTCTTTTTCTACTTGAAGCTAAAGCCTTTTGGTTCCCCCGGCATAGCCGGGGGTTTTATTGTATATACAATCGAGTAGGAGCTAAATAATTAATTTATTTAGCGTCCTCTCACACCACCGTACGTACCGTTCGGTATACGGCGGTTCAATAGAATTAACATTTTGATGTGTATATTTTAAGTAAAGATACTAATCCAGCTTTTTCGAGTCTGGCATTAGTAATAGAAGTTGCTAAGATAGGGCTATTGGAAATTCTCCAATACCCTTTCCTTGTGTTAGCATACTCCCATGCTTTTTGTTTGGAAACCCCGAGTTTTTGTAAGTTCTTGTATTTCGTATTAACTTTCTTCCACTGTTTCCAGTAGCACATTCTAATTCTACGTCTTACCCACTTGTCAAGTTCTTTCATTGCAGATTTCATATCAGCAAGTTTGAAATAATTTATCCACCCTACGACTAATTGTTTAATCTTTTTATAGGTCAATTCAATACTTCTGATTTTATTTCTGCCAGTTAGTAATTTAAGCTTACTCTTTAGCTTCTTTATTGACTTTTCATGTACCTTCATTTTAATTTCATCATCTTTTCGGTAAAATGAATAACCTAAGAACTTGCATTCCCATGGTCTTTCAATTTTACTTTTATCAGTATTAACTTTCAGTTTGAGGTCTTGCTCAATATATTTTGTTATACTTTGCATAACTCTTTCCGCAGCTTTCTTGCTTTTAACATATATATTGCAGTCGTCTGCATATCTTGCAAATTTTAAACCTCTTTTAGTTAGTTCTTTATCAAGTTCATTAAGCATTATGTTGCTTAACAGTGGTGATAAATTCCCACCCTGCGGTACTCCTAATGTTGTTACATTAATAACTCCATTAATCATTACCCCTGCATTAAGGTATTTTCTGATAAGAGAGATTACTCTTATGTCTCTGACTTCTTTGTAAATCAGTCCTACTAATATGTCGTGATTTACTGTATCAAAGTATGAGGCTAAATCAATGTCTACTAACCAAGTATAACCTTCATTCATGTACTCTTGACATCTTTTTAAGGCGTCATGAGCACTTCTGTTAGGTCTAAACCCAAAACTATTGTCTGAAAATGTCTTTTCAAATATTGGACTTAAAACTTGTGCTATTGATTGTTGTACGACTCTGTCTACAACTGTTGGTATTCCAAGCTGCCTTTTCTTCCCGTTGTCTTTTGGTATTTCTACCCTTCTAACAGGTAATGGGGTATATGTCCCATCAAACAATAACTGTCTTAAGCTTGCGCCATTTTCTTTTAGATACGATAGAAGTTCATCTGTCGTTAATCCATCAATACCATGGCTTCCTTTATTCTTCACAACTCTTTTAAATGCCTCATTCATATTGTCTCTGTGAAGAATTTTCTCTAACAGATTGCTTGTATACACATTTCTGTCGTTTTGCTTCTTATCAGACGTCAATGAAATACTCGGCGCTTTCCCACTATCCTTAAGTTCCACTTTACTTTCATAGGAATAGCCTTCAATATGAAGTTGTCTGCTTTTAACGTATTTCTTTGTTTCTTTCAATTCTTCAAAACCTCCTATTGTTCAGTCCTTCCTAAATGTCGTCGACTACATTTAGTACTATGACCTCTGCTGACTTCTCATGTCTCAGCTATGCATCACTGCATAGGTTGTTATTTCTAAATTCATATCCATAACGTACACATGAGACCTCCCCAGGTAAGAACGACCGCCTTCATCTCATCTATCTGCCATATTTACTACATACACTTCGGGTAGTATTGGACTTTGTTTTGTTATGCAAACTCGTCCAGTGCATGCAGCCTTATATATGGTTCGTGTTCCTCAGACCAAGACTTTGCCTCTGACTTCCTTCAGATTCCACCTCTCAACGGACACCCTTGTCTTTGGCTAATGGTTGCTACTACCAAGCCCCATAACGGACTTTCACCGTCAAGCTGTCGCCCATGCTGGGCGCACATAAAAAAGAACCTCATACGGTTCTAATTTCAATCAAAAATAATTATAGAAATATTAAAAAACACTTGACATTACCGTTACGGTATAGCATAATATATACATAAGGAGGTGAACAAATGGGTAAGAAAAGGCCTCGCAAGCCAAACGACAAAGAGCTTACAATAAAGTTAGTAACATCAATCATAGGTTTGATAACCGCGCTAATCGGATTAATCAACAGATTGATTGAAACCTTAAAGTAAGCTCCACAGAGGGGAGAAATCCCCTCAATCCTAAAAATATTATATTATATCTTACCCATTGTGTCAATGGATATACTAACCGTATCAGTTGTCCTAAACTTAATCATCAGCGTATTGTCACTGTTCTTCGACATAAATATTATCTTTAACATTATTGCGCTTGTATTGGCAGTAATAGCATTTATACTGGTTTTAAAGGAGAGGAAGAAAAGTGGAAAGTAAGTCAATTAAGCTTTCTCCTAAAAAAGACGGCTACGGTAATGTATCAAGCTATTCTGTCAACATTGGTGCTACAGAAGCCCGACAATGTGGATTCATTTCTCAGGACGGATCTGCTTTACCTGTTGAAAAAATACTTGATTATAAAAACAATCAAATTATCATCAAGCTAAAAGCAGCGGATTAATTTCTGCTGCTTTCGCTGTCATAAAAAGAACCCGGTTAGGAGTTCTTAATACACTCATAGTTATTTAATATGGTTTTCATATGTTGCCAAAATACTTCTCCGCTTTGGTTAAAATCAGAAGATTCGTTTATTTCAACGCCATTACGTAAAGTAACTTCTATGTTTCTTAATAAATAATCATTCCTACCATACTTGTTAAAATCATTTTTTATAAACTCACAAAGCTTTGTAATATCCGGTAAATTAAAATCTCCGACTTTAAACTTTCTGCGCCAAAGCTCTTCAAACTCCTTTTCTTTAACACAAATATTATCGGAAAAGTATGAAGAGTTATCTTTCACCCAAGTGGTATCATTCTTTAAATGTACATCATTCTTTAAAACATTAAACGGGATCTCTAATAGTTCCTTAGCTTCCATGTCTGTTAAATATCGCTGCATGTGTCTTACATTTTCTACAATCTGAGACACAGTCTTTATATCAAATACACCATCTCTAAATGCAATAGCTATCTTATAAAAAACTCTTCTAGCTTGTAAATCCATGTTTATTTACCCCTTCATAAAAATAATATTTTACTACAATTATACCAAGGAAAATATTGCCTGTCTACAGCATTTGACAAAATATTACAATTAATAGTGTAGGATAAAATTACTACTTATTTTACCTTGAAGACCCTCAAATATATCACTTGGTTAGTTAATTTAATTGGATCGTACTGTATCCTTCTAAAAACTCCAAATTCAGCTTCTCTACCTATTACCGAACAGCATTTTGAAATATCTGAGCTATCTAATATTTCAAAATTAAATTCTCCATTAATCAAATCTTCTATCTCACTTTTCACAACAATCATTTTTCCAGTCTTTGCTCTAACATCTATCCTAAAAATTCTCCCTGTAATAAAAATAGGAGTTTCATCTGTTTTGGGTTCAACATTTAAGATTTCTTTTTCTTTTATCCCCAGCTTCATAATATTCCTTTTTTCCGTTTTATCAAATATATTTATCTTTTTTACATTATCGTTATCTATCATAGAAGATAGATCTCTAATGCTATTATAGGCCCTATCTGCAAAATCAAATGCATTTGCCCCTACATATATTGGTGCATTGCTATCTCCCTCGATATTTAATATCATGACGTCTCCATCTCCATTATTACTTACTGAAATCCTTTTACCATCTTTTTCGGCTTGCAAAACCGTTTTTAAATACTCAAACCCTTGCTTTGTTATATCTAAAAGTAATGATGGGTAATAGGTATTCAATACAGAAAAACCTATTTGCATCGCGCTACCGGTATATATCATAAGATCTGCTATAAAAGAGCCTTTCCTTATCTCCGTAGCTTTTACTTTGTATATTGTTCTATCATTTTTAGACATCCTATCCTTATTTACAATTGTTAAATAGGCTTTGTCAAGTATATCTTGAAAGTAATTTAATGACATAAGTGTATCATTAAAATCATAACCATTATCAAATGATTTTCCTTCTAATTTAAAAGAAATATCTCTTTCATTATAATCAATATCGTACATGCTATCCCCCTATTTTATTTTATAATTGAAAAATAAACATAGCTCACTAAGTATATTGCTTATTATATCTCGGAAAACCTTTCTCATCAACCATAACCTGACAAAATATTACAGCAAAAGACACTGCTGGGGGAAGCAGTGCCTTTATCGGTTAGCCAAACTTATATTGCCTTACCCTTCGTTCAACTCTTTTATAACTATCATGCTCCATCAGATTTTCCATACTATCGCCCAATGAAATAGACTTTTTCAACTTAAAATTACAGAGTTTCAAGAGCATGTTATACGTTTTTATATCTGTTGCTTTAACATATTCTCCGATTGTCATAGTTTCCCTCTTGCATTTATTGAATTTTGAGTGTAAATTCCGTTATCGGTTAAACCGATTAAGAACCCTCTTTAAAGGTAAAAAGAAAAGACGCTGCTTTTAACAACGTCCTGTTGGATACACTTCTCATAGTGACATATTACCACATATCAAACCACATTTTCACCACACACTTTTTCTTTTTTGCGGATTCTTCTAAAAATTTCTTCTATCCCTCGAACAGAATAATTTAATTCTTTAGCTATTCTATGATTTGAATATCCTTTAATCCTAAGCATCATGCATCTTTTTTCAGTATCGCCCAAGTCGTTAATAACTTTCTCAAGCTCATCCCTCTGTTCATATAGCGATTTTAATTCGGTTCAAGTTGCTGCCTCTCTGTTTCAAGGTCATGAATAATTATTACAAAATTATAATTTTTTGCTATTTAAAATCTAACACTTGATAAAAAGGCAACGAATCAAACATCAAAATCGATTATTAGTTAAATTTATTTGTCACGAGAGAAACGTAAATAATAGGAGTTTAAATGAAATTAGGACTAAGAAAACCAAGTATAAAGAAAAGCATAAAAGCACGCACTACCGGCAGATTAAAGAGAGAAATCAAGGGTGCAATTAACCCGTTCTATGGTAAGAAAGGTATGGGGTGGATACGCAATCCCAGGAAAGCGATGTATAACAAGGCTTATAACAAAACATCTTTTAGTGTATTTGACATTATAAAAAAGATAATTAAATAGGTTGTATTAAATATAAAAACATAAAAATAGTTAGGAGAACAATCATGGCAAAAGAAGTAAAAAAACAGCAAGAACCAAAATGGATTACTGTTGAAAAGTTTAGAGCTTACTATGATTTTAGCAAAAGTTATGCATACGAGCTGGTTAATGCAAAGGGGTTTCCTGCAAAGAAATATGGAAAGAGAAAAGGGATGCGTGTTGATATGAACCGCACTGATGAATATTTTGATAAAATATTTAATTAAATGAACTAAAACCTTATTCTGTATATTCGATATTATAAAAAGGTGATTAAGTAATATTCCGCCACCAATTAAATACACAGCAAAAGAAGGTGAATTATATGGAGCTTATTGTTATAGAAAGTACCCCTGATTTAACTGAGGAAGAAAGAGAAAAAAGACATCAGGCTTTCTTAAGGGCTGCAAGCAGAATTTTAAAAGAATGCAGAGAAAAAAGAGAGGAAGAAGCATCTCAAATTAAAATAGGCCAATAATATAGTTAAACGATTCATGCATATTTGGATGTTGTATCCAAGCTTTAAGATATGTTATCAACTTGGGAAATCCCCTCTTTATTAGTAGGAGGATTAGCATGGCTAAAAAAGATGAAAGAAAAATAATTATAACCTATTCAGACGAGCCTGTTCCCGAAGACTTTTCGATACATTTTATGGACTTAATACATGATATGAGAAGAGTAATAGATGCAAGGGAAGAAAGAGAAGCAAAAGCAAAAGCAAAAGATCAAAGCAAGATAAAAGATAATTAAAATACAGTGAGGGTGGGAAATCCCAAGTTGAACTAACACCGTTCAATTTGAACGATGATATACACAAAAGGAGGAAAAATAAATGAGTATTGAATACCGTGGTGATGGTAAATACCGATTCCGGGTCCGAAAAGCCGGAGTAAATTATACTCAAAATTATTTCTGTTACAAAAAACTATCCGAGAAGGATATAGAGGATAAAAAATATCCTAAAGAAGTTAATGATGCACATAAAAAATTTGAAGTTGATGTCATGTCGGGCAAAATAGGTTCTAACGAAAATATTAAATTTGGTGAACTGGCACAGATGGTATATGACGAATATGTGATGGTAAATTGTAAGGTCAGAACACAGAGTTTATATAAACAAAATTACAATAATTATATTTTACCAGCTTTTGGAGAAATGAAAACATCAGCCATAACAACATACCATATTCAAAAATTCATGAACGAAACAAGCAAAAAGTTAAGTCCAGGTTCCATGAAATTTATCCACGTTGTATTGAACAAAACTTTTGCCTTAAGTATTAAGTGGGGCTTCATTAAAGATAATCCTATGATCGGTGTTGAAAGAATAAAAATAGAAAAGAAAAATTTTGATGAATTATTAAGCCATGATGATATGAAAAGATTATTTACCGCAATTGAGAATGAAAAAAATATTATGCATAAAACAGCTTACGAGTTAGCTTTAGGCTGTGGGTTGAGACTTAGTGAAATAAGAGCATTGACTATTGATGATATCGATTTTAAAAATGGCACAATTAACATTGACAAGCAAATTGGGGAAATACGCGATAAAGACGGCAAAATAATTCAAGGAGTTACGCCTCCAAAAACCGAAACTTCAAACAGGAAGATTTATGCTCCTGATTTTGTGATGGAAACTTTAAGAAAGCATATTGATAGTATGTCATATATCCCCATTACAAAACAAATATTTTGGTCTCACAAAACACAAAAGCCACTTTCAAGAAGTCCTCTTCCATTGGCATTTAAAAGGTTGCTAAAGAAAAATAATCTGCCTGATATAAGATTTCATGATTTGAGACATCTTCAAGCAACTTTATTAATACATGCCGGGACAAATCCAGCTGTTGTGTCTAAAAGACTTGGGCACTCAAGCATAGCTATAACGCTGGACACTTACACTCATAGCATAGAGGAATTTGATAAACAGAGTGCAACAAACTTTGATAGAATAATAAAAGACATACAGGCAAATTAAATTAATTCATTCTAATTTGCCCCAGATTTGCCCCATTCGATTATCAGTTATCAAAAAACGTTAGATTTTCAATATATTATACGAAGTAAAGATACATCATGATGTAGTGACATAGAGAACCTAAAAGCACAAATATGTGAAACAGCTCATGAAATCCAAAGTATGTGTCATTTATATTCGGCCTTTTCAGCCCGTAAATCACACCGCCTATTGTATAAAATATCCCGCCTGAAAAAAGCCAGTACATTCCGCCGGGCGGCATTTTGCTTGCAAGTGGAGATAAAACCCAAACAGCCAGCCATCCCATCAATATGTACAGCAAAGAACTTACCCAGTTGGGAGCGGTAATCCAGCAGAGCTTTATAACAGTACCGACCAGCGTTATTGACCAAACAAGTATCAGAAGCTTGTAACCGATACTATTGTTCAGAATGAGAAGACAGATAGGTGTATAACTTCCAGCCACAAAAACAAATATCATAATGTGGTCAAGCTTTCTCATTACACGTTTAGCTTTTTCCTTTGACTTATCAATAAAATGATAAATTGTACTTGTAGAATACATTAAAATCATGCTGATGCCAAATATCATGAAAGCGGCTGTAGTTGCAGTATTAGTGGAATTTTTCGAATTGCTTATAAGCAAAGCCGTTCCGATGATTCCAAAGATGGCACCTCCTAAATGCGTATACGCACTTGTTAATTCTTTTTTATCAGTATTCGTAAATAACACCTCCTACATAGTTTCCAAAACTATATGATATAGTTATTGTATTCCTGTTTTAAATAAAAGTCAATGCCGACTTGAAAAAAATTTTTTTATGCCATATAATATTGCATATTACTATACTTATGTGAGGAGTATACTATGAAATTAGAAGAATTATTAAGTTTTGTAAAAAACACCGAGTTTTTAAATCAAATTGAAAGTTCTAAAATTCCAAATATTAATTTATATATGGATCAGGCACTTTCATTCATGAATGAAAATCTGGAACAGAACAAACGGAATTCAAAAGATAAAATACTTACTAAATCGATGATAAATAATTACGTTAAAAGCGAACTTATTCCGAAGCCGGAAAATAAAAAATACTGTCCTCAGCATATTATCTCCTTAATTTACATATTTTATTTAAAGCAAATATTATCCCTTGAAGATGTAAAGACTATACTTAGTCAATATGAGAAAAATCATTTTAGCGGAGATGATATTAACGAGTTATATAAAGTTTTTTTATCATCCGAGCAAAAGGAAGTATTAAATCTGGAAAATGAGCTTGAAGATATGGCAAGATACATATATGAAAACTGCCATGATGGTTTTGATGATGATGAAATTACATTCCTTTTTATTATGCTGCTTTCATCACGAGCTAATACTTATAAAGTGATTATTGAAAAACTCACGGACTATTTATCCGACAGCAAAAAGCATGATAAGCACGAGAAACGTGATAAAAAGATATAGTAAAATTTGTTCATCAGGTGAACTGCAATGAAAAGTTTAAACAAATTTCAAAAAACCGTTATTATTGCATCAGCTATTTTAATATTAATTATAATAATCGGTCTTTTCAGAGAGCTTGCCCCTCTCTCATTAAAAACACTTACAGACATATTGGATCGTACAAAAGAATCGTATACAAAGACAATTTTTGTAATATTGCTTATATATACAATAAAACCGATTGTAATGGTTATCCCGCTTGTAGCGCTGTACATTGCAACCGGAATGATGTTCCCGGCTTTTTACGCTGTGTTAATATCTTATGCAGGACTTACAATTGAAATGACTATTGGGTTTTTTATCGGCAGGCGGATAAGCAAAGGCAAGATATTTGAAGTTTTATCCGAAAATAAATATGCCGGCAAAATAATACAATTCGGAAACAGCAACAGCATATTCAGCAGTTTTGTTGTCAGAGTCATAAAAGGACCTCCGGCCGATCTTACGAGCATATTTATGGGTTCTACCGGAATGAGCTATCCACAGTATATACTGGGTACATTGCTTGGTGTCACACCGGGCATGATACCTGTAATTTTCATGGGAAGAGCTGTAGATAATCCCCTGTCTGCAGAGTTCATCGCTCCCCTTGCTATTTATATTGTGTTTCTGATAATAACATTTTTAATATTTAAACGAAAATAGCTGTGGCATATAACCGCAGCTTAAACTACATAAAACGTACTTTGTTTAATATATCATATCACGATATTCCTCGTTTTTTTCCATTTGCGCTTTTGAATACGGACAAAGAGGAATTATCTTTTTGTTTTCCTTTCTTGCCCAGTCAATCAGCTCTTTTAACAGCAATTTTCCTACGCCCTGACCGTTTAACTCCTCCGAAACATGTATGCTCGCTGTGTAGCACTCCTGTGCCGGCACTCATATATTGAACATGTCCTCGTGACAATGTATTTTTATTCCCCATGCTGTCCCCATGAGTCAGTTTCCCGTCAACAACATATGATACAATTTCCATATCCCTGTGAGGATGTGTGTCGAAACCTGTGCCCGGCTTTACCAGGTCATCATTTATTACTCTTAATGTTCCAAAATTCAGATTGAACGGATTGTAATATTCCGCAAATGAAAAATGAAATTTGCTTTTCAGCCATCCTAAATCGCTGCTTCCCATTTTGGTATTATCTATTCTTCTTAACATATTTTCCTCCTGTTATTTCTTTATTTATATTTAAATGTCCTTTATTTCGATTCTTCCTTATGCTATAATAATATCAAAAATAATGCGTAGTGCAAGTATGCACTTTTAAGTGCGATACTATGCAAAGGGAAAGTAATGGAATGGAAATCAAAGACGAAATAAACCGCAGCTGCTTGATTGAATACACCTTAGATTTAATTGCCGGCAAGTGGAAATTAATCATTCTCTGGCATTTATTGCGGGAAAAAGTTATGAGGTACGGTGAAATAAAAAAATCCCTGAATAAAATTACCCATAAGATGCTGAGCCAGCAGCTGAAAGAGCTGGAAGCAGACGGATTCATACACAGGGAAGCATATTCGCAGATACCTCCCAAGGTTGAGTATTCGCTGACCAAGCTGAGCGAATCCCTGCTGCCCATATTGGAAAGCATGAGCAATTGGGGCACAAGCAAATTAACAGAAAAATAAAACCGGGATACAGGAGATGCGTTATATAAAATTTAAAAATTTATGATTCTGTAAGATTAAATCGGAGAGTTAAGGCTTCCCAGGAAAGACCTGACTGATTGTTGTAAAATTATATTTATCGATTGACAATATATATCTTTGCGAATATACTTATGTATGTAAAATAATTTGAACTAAGGAGGTGAAATGATGAACAACATGTCAACTGCGCTTTATAACATAATTATTAATATTGAAAACATCAGAAATTCCGCATTTAAAATTACTGATTCAGGGGATAAGTCTGCCCTTTTTCAAGTTAATAAAACATGTAAGCAGTTGATGAATCGTTTATCTTTCACTTAAGAATACAGTAATATATTGTCTTTTTTATAGTGTGGTCGAATTATGTGCTATTGGCAGTCAAATCATTTTGTTTTGCCTTGGTGTTTTTCACATAATATTCGTCCTGTAAAAAATACATATGTTAATCTTAGCCGCAAAAGCGATGCTGCTTTTTCGGTTTTTTTATTGTCCTACCGATGTTTTTCAGAGCACTCTTTCTGAAAAACATCGGTAGGTCTTATGCAGCGTAATCCAAATTTGTGCGACCGGAGGGAGCAAACAAATTTGTGATGTAGCCTGCAATCGCCCTAACCCCATTTTTTCGACCGTAAGGGAGAAAAAAATGGCGGTAGGTCTTATGCAGCGCATTGAAAAGTCAGCTGCACGGATTTATAATTTATGCAGCTGTGTTTTGATGATATTATGTTACATGGAGGAAATATGAAGGAAATATCAATGCACATACTTGATATAGTCATGAACAGCGTTAAAGCTAAAGCAACTTTAATAGAATTATTTATAGAAGACAGCATTAAAAACAACAGTCTGAAAATAAACATAAAAGATAATGGAGTGGGAATGAGCCGTGAAATGACAAATCTCGTGACCGATCCGTTTTTTACCACCAGGACAACAAGAAAGGTGGGACTTGGCATACCCATGCTTAAGGAAGCATGTGAGAGATGCAATGGGTATTTAAAAATAGATTCAAAACAGGGAGAAGGAACTATAATTGAATGTTTATTTGAAAGAAATAATATAGACAGAGCACCTATCGGAAATATGGGTGATACAATTATGACAATCATAAATTCACTTAAAGGTTGTGAATTAATATACAAACATATTACTGATGGAGGCACGTTTGTTTTAAGCACGTCGGAGATAAAGAGAGTACTCGATGCGAGCGATATTAACGACACGGAAATCCTGATGTGGATAAGAGAATATGTAAATGAAAACGTGCGGAGCATATCAAATATTTAACAAAGCGATGACGTGAAAACCGCACAGACAGGTTGCAATTTGTTCAAATTAATGATAAAATTTTGAAAAATAATTAAAAAAGGTGTTTAAAAGTTGAATATAATCTGTTATAATCGATATGTTTGATTATTAAATAACTTTTTATATAATTTTTTATATAAAACAATTAAAACAAGAGGTGAAATTATGAGCACAAAATTGTTTACATTTAAGGGCGGGGTTCATCCTCCGACAAACAAGACGCTAACACAAAATGTGCCTATTGAAAATGCAGTTGATCCTAAAATTGTTGTTATACCATTATCACAGCATATAGGAGCACCATGCGACCCATTAGTTGCTGTAGGTGATACGGTTAAAGTTGGACAAAAGATAGGCGAATCAAAAGCCTTTGTTTCAGTACCGGTGCATTCAAGCGTTTCTGGAACAGTTAAGAAAATCGAACAACATTATGTACCGGGTGGTTCCAAGGTTAATTGTATAGTCATAGAATCAGACGGAAAATTCGAAGTGCATGAATCTGTTCAGCCGAAAGGTAAAGTAGAAGACCTTTCAAAGGAAGAAATTCTGGCAATTATCAAAGAAGCCGGAATGGCAGGTATGGGAGGAGCAACATTCCCAACACATGTCAAGTTAAGTCCTCCAAAGGATAAAAAAATGGATGTTCTGCTGGTCAACGGCGCCGAATGCGAGCCTTACCTTACTGCTGACCACAGAATAATGCTTGAAAAGCCGGAGCTTGTTTTATTGGGCGTTAAAGCAATCATNNTTGGAAGTTGACAAGTGCTATATAGCAATTGAAAAAAATAAACCTGATGCTATTGAAATATTGCAGAAAACGGTAGCAAATGAAGCAGGCATCGAAGTTGCACCTTTGGAAGTGAAATATCCTCAGGGCGATGAAAAAAGAATAATAAATGCCATAACAGGCAGAGTAGTNNGTCGGGCGGACTCCCTATGGAAGTCGGATGTGTTGTTGAAAACGTCGGTACGGTTGCTACAATAGGCAATGTTATTACAACAGGTATGCCGTTAATTCAGAGGGTTGTAACTGTATCCGGAAATGACATTCAAAATCCTAAGAACCTGTATGTTAGAATAGGTACTTCATTTAAAGACGTAATTGAACAATGCGGCGGATATAAAGAAGAACTCGGGAAACTTATAAGCGGCGGACCAATGATGGGATTTGCACAATTTACAGATGAGGTTCCTGTTATTAAAGGTACTTCCGGCATTCTTGCTTTTAACAAGAAGGAAGCAGAACTTCCAGAATCATCAAACTGCATTATGTGCGGAAGATGCGTCGATGCATGTCCTGTACATCTGATGCCGTATAAAATCAGCAGATATTCAATTCAGAAAAATTTTGATGCGGCTGATGAATATCATGCGGCGGATTGTATAGAATGCGGTGGTTGTTCTTACATTTGTCCTGCCAAGAGACCATTGAAAGAAACAATCAGCATCGCAAAAAAAGAAATATTAGCAAGACGCAGAAAGGTTAAATAGGAGGAAAAAAGATGGAAAATAAATTGATTGGTTCATCGTCACCTCATATTAGATCCGAAGAAACAACTCAAAAGTTGATGTTTGACGTTATTATTGCCTTACTACCGGCATTAGTGGCAAGCGTATTTTATTTTGGATTTAAATCATTAGTATTAGTGGTGGCATCAGTAGCATCAGCTGTAATAACAGAGTATGCATGTGAAAAATTTATGAAAAGACCTATAACCGTTACTGACTTAAGTGCAGTGGTTACAGGTATATTGCTGGCTTTTAACTTACCTTCATCAGCACCATGGTGGATAGCCGTAGTTGGTTCAGCGTTTGCAATAGCAATAGTAAAACAGATATTTGGTGGTATCGGATTTAACTTCTTGAATCCGGCATTGGCAGGCAGAGCATTTTTAATGGCTTCATGGTCATCTCATTTAACAAGTGGATTTATAGACCCTGCAACAGATGCTGTATCTTCAGCTACACCGTTGGCAATTCTTAAGGGCAGCGCTACGGGACAACTTCCTTCAGTAGTGGACATGCTGCTTGGAAATATACCTGGTGTTATAGGAGAGACATCTTCTATACTGCTGATTTTGGGAGGTCTTTACTTAATATACAGAGGAACAATTAAATGGATTATTCCTGCATGTTATATAGGAACAGTAGCGGTTATCGCATTGCTGGTTGACGGCGGAAGCATGCTTCCTTACCATTTGTTTGGCGGAGGATTGATGCTTGGCGCATTCTTCATGGCAACAGATTTTGCGACAAGTCCTGTTACCGACAAAGCTAAGGTTATATTTGCGGTAGGAGCCGGTTTGCTGACAATGTTTATAAGAAAAGTAGGCGGCTATCCTGAAGGAGTATCTTATTCAATACTTCTTATGAATATCCTTACCCCAATGATCAACTTGTATGTTCAGCCTAAAGTATTTGGAGTAGCGGGAGGTGCTAAGAATGAAAAATAATTTTATCAGACTCGCAGGTGTTTTGTTTATAATATCAGCAATATCAGCTGGCATTCTGGCTTGGTTAAATGATGCAACAAAAGATAAAATTACTCAGAACGATTTAAGTGCCAGCATGAGCCCTGAAGTTATACAGGCAGTAGTTCCCGGAGCGGATACATTTGTTCCGTATGAAGATCCGGCATTAGTAGAATCAATTAAAGCTGAAAATGATAAATTTATTGACTTATTAACAGCTGTAGACGGTTCAGGAAATAATATGGGTTATGTAATCCAAACTCTTTCAACTGTACCAGGTTATGGCGGAGACATGGAATTATATATTGGTGTCAGCCAAGATGGTAAACTTACAGGTATGAGTGTAATTGCACACGGTGAAACTTCAGGCCTTGGTTCAAGAACTACCGAACCTGATTTCTGGAGCCAGTTCGTAGGTAAGGATGCAAGTGCGGAAATTTCTGAATTTGATGCAATTTCAGGTGTTACTAAATCTTCAAATTCATTTTTAAGTGCTGTTAATAATGCAATAAGCATATATAGTCAATATTTAAAATAGGAGGTCGACATGAATAAATTAGAAATATTTAAAAACGGTATCGGAAAAGAGAATCCTATTTTTGCTCAACAGGTTGGAATGTGCGCTACACTTGCAATTACGACATCTCTTATAAATGGATTTGGTATGGGTGTTGCAGTTACTGCAGTTTTAACCGGCTCAAATATTGTTATTTCTCTTTTAAGAAAATTTATACCTGATGAGGTACGTATACCTGCATTCGTAATAATAATTGCTGCGTTTACAACAATAATAGATTTGCTGATGCATGCTTACACATTTCCGTTGTACCAGGCTCTCGGAGTATTTATTCCGTTAATAGTTGTAAACTGTATAATTCTTGCAAGAGCAGAATCTTTTGCTTCTAAAAACGGAGTGGTGGATTCAATAATTGACGGTCTTGGAATGGGCGTAGGCTATACAATAGCCATGGTGGTTTTAAGTTCTGTAAGAGAATTGTTAGGTAACGGATCAATTTTAGGATTCAGAATTCTTCCTGCAGCTTATGAACCTATGATGATTATGGTTCAGCCGCCGGGATCATTTATTGCGCTTGGATTGTTAATTGGACTTGTAAATTACCTTTCTAATAGAAAGAAAGCATAGGAGGTAAGGTAATGGAATTAGTTAGTTTATTTGTTACATCATTTATTGTAAATAACATTATATTTTCTCAGTTTTTAGGTATCTGTCCGTTCCTTGGAGTTTCAAAGAAAATTGATACTGCAGCCGGCATGGGCATAGCCGTAATATTTGTTATAACATTAGCTTCAATAATAACTTTTATTATTCAGAAAGCAGTTTTGGATAATCTGGGACTACAGTATCTGCAGACAATAGTATTTATTTTGATTATTGCGGCACTGGTACAATTTGTTGAAATGTTCTTAAAAAAATCAGCACCGGGTCTTTATCAGGCACTGGGAATTTACCTGCCTTTAATCACTACTAACTGTGCGGTGCTCGGAGTTGCTATTTTAAATATTACAAAAGATTACAGCTTCATAGAAGCAATGGTAAACTCTATCGGTACATCCGTGGGTTTCCTACTTGCGATTGTATTATTCGCAGGTGTCAGAGATAAAGTGGATAACGCCGATCTTCCTGAATCATTGAAAGGTTCTTCCATATCACTGATTGCAGCAGGGTTGATGTCTATTGCATTCCTTGGTTTTTCAGGATTGCAGTTATAGGAGGTATGAAATATGGTTATAGTTAATGCAGCAGCAGTTACCGGAGGCATAGGCATCGTATGCGGAGTTTTGCTTGCGGTTGCTGCAAAATTATTCGCAGTAGAAGTTGACCAAAAGGTCATTGAAGTTAGAAACCTTCTTCCGGGAGCAAACTGTGGTGCGTGCGGATTCCCCGGTTGTGACGGAATGGCGGCCGCAATAGCGGCAGGAAAGGCACCTGTCAACGGATGTCCGGTATCAAGCAAAGAACGTCATGAGCAGATAGCTGCTGTTATGGGAACAACAGCAGAAGAAACTGAAAAGAAGGTTGCGCATGTAATGTGCCAGGGCTGTAACAGCGTGGCATCAAAGAAATACGAGTATGGCGGCGTGAAAGACTGTAAAGCTGCGGCAGCAATTCAGGGAGGAAACAAATCCTGCGATAAAGGATGCCTTGGGTTCGGAAATTGTGTTCAGGTATGTGATTTTGATGCAATTACGGTTGTTGACGGAGTGGCTGTCATAGATAAAGAAAAATGTACATCATGCGGCAAATGTGTTGAAGAATGTCCTAAAGCAATAATATCATTCGTTCCATATAAAAATAACGTAATGGTCGGATGTAGCAACAAAGATTTCGGTAAAGCCGTAAAAGATGTATGTACGGTAGGCTGCATAGGATGTAAAATGTGCGAAAAGAATTGTGCTTTTGATGCAATACACGTAACTGACAACTTGGCAAAGGTTGATTATGACAAATGTACGCATTGTATGGTATGCGTTCAAAAATGTCCTACTAAGGCTATTCAAGGTGATTTGACAGTTGTAAAGAAGTAGTATATTAAAACTGTGCCTCGGGCACAGTTTTTTTTTATAAATTTTGACAAAAGTATCAATAATTACTATAATGGTAATAATAAAATATATAATAATACTGTAAAGGGATGATTTTATGGAGGCAATAGAAAAGATAGAACAAGAATTGAAGGGTAAAACTATTGATATAAATTCATTGGAAAAAGACNNTTATTTGTTGTTGACATGGTTGTGGGATTTGTTTATTCCGGTGCCTTGTCATCACCAAGAGTTGCGGCTGTTGCAGAAAATATTGCCGAATTAAACAAGAAAACTAAGGGATATAAAAAATTATTTTTTTTAGACAGCCATGAAAGAGATTCACAGGAGTTTTCAAGCTTTCCTCAACATTGCATGAAAGGAACGGAGGAAGCAGAACTGATATCCGAATTGAAAACAGAATATTCAGATGGCCCCGAAACTTTTTATGTGAAAAAAAACAGCACAAATGGTTTTATGAGCAAAGGATTTCAGGAATGGCTCAAAAAGTACGAAGATGATGTAGATAATTATATTATCACCGGTTGTGTTACGGATATTTGTGTGCTTCAATTTGCATTAAGTTTAAAAGCATATTTTAATGAGAATAATAAAAACAAGAGGCTGATAGTTCCTGTGAATGCCGTGGAAACCTATGACGGGGGAACTCACGACGGTTATCTTATGAATCTGTTCGGACTTTACAACATGCAAACAAGCGGTATTGAAATAGTGGAAAAAATAAATTAACGGGAGAATACAATGCATTACAATAATTTTGGTGACAGAAAATTATCTATGCTCATGGATTTTTATGAACTTACAATGGCAAACGGATATTTTTCAAATGGAATGAAGGATGAAATAGTTTATTTTGATATGTTTTTCAGGAAAAACCCTGACGGAGCAGGCTTTTCCATTGTTGCGGGATTAGAGCAGGTAATTCAGTATATTGAAGAGTTAAAATTCACTGACGCCGACATAGAATTTTTAAGAAGCAAAAAAATGTTTAAGGAAGAATTTTTGCAGTATCTAAAAAATTTTAAGTTTTCAGGAGATATTTATGCAATTCCGGAAGGCACTCCTGTTTTCCCGGGGGAGCCTTTAGTTACGGTAAGAGCTAAAGCAATAGATGCACAGCTCATTGAAACAATGCTTTTATTGACGATAAATCATCAGAGTTTAATCGCCACAAAGGCAAACAGAATTGTGAGAGCAGCAAAGGGAAGACCGATAATGGAGTTCGGCGCAAGAAGAAGCCAGGGGTACGATGGTGCCATATACGGAGGAAGGGCTTCTTACATAGGAGGTGTGGTGGGAACTGCCACAACACTTGCAGATGAAGTATTCGGAGTTCCGGCTCTCGGAACAATGGCTCATTCATGGGTACAGATGTTTGATAGTGAATATGAATCTTTTAAAGTGTATGCCGAGAATTATCCTGACAGCTGCACGCTGTTAATAGATACATACAATGTAATCAATAGTGGAATACCCAATGCTATAAAAGTTTCAAGAGAAGTTCTCGAACCAATGGGCAAGAGAGTGAAAGGTGTGAGAATAGACAGCGGAGATATTGCATACCTGAGTAAAAAATGCAGGGAACTGCTGGATGAAGCTGGACTTACCGACTGCGGCATTGTTGCGTCTAACAGTCTTGACGAGTTTATAATAACAGACTTACTGGATCAGGGAGCTAAAATTGATTCTTTCGGAGTTGGTGAAAGACTTATAACAGCTAAATCCGAGCCGGTGTTCGGATGTGTTTACAAGCTTGTGGCAATAGAAAATGAAGGAGAAATAGTTCCTAAAATTAAAATTTCCGAAAATGAAGAAAAAATAACCAATCCAGGTTACAAGAAAGTCTGGAGACTTTATGACAGAACAACAAATAATCCTATTGCAGACGTTGTTGCCATGTCCAATGAAGTAATTGATGATACGAAACCATNNCTGGAAAAAGAAAAAGATAAGCAATTTCTATGCGAAAAATCTGCAGGTTCCTATATTTATAAACGGCAAATGCGTTTATGAAAGTCCGTCGCTGGATGACATAAGGGCATACTGCAAAAGTGAAGTTGACAACTTGTGGAACGAAGTGAAGCGGTTTATCAATCCACACAGCTACTATGTTGATCTTTCACAGGAACTGTGGAATTGCAAACAGGAATTAATACGTCAGTTCAGTTTCAAGTAAAGAGCTATAAAAACAGGCGGCAGCGTGATCTCATGCTAAACAAGATCATGCTGCCGCTTTCAAAAATACAAAATCATGTGCCGTTTTTTACGGTGTTATACCGAATAATTGTCAAAGTAACCCTGAATATATATTATAGGAGTTCCTTTGTCTCCGCTTCCGGAAGTCAGGTCACAAAGTGAGCCTATTAGGTCCGTAAGCTTTCGGGGAGTAGTTCCCTGCGATGCCATATTATTTTTTAAATCTCCGCTTTTATTTTCAATGCACTTTGTAATGGCGGATTTTAATTCTTCTCCCTTTAAGTCTGCAAACTGATTGTCAGCGAGATATTTCAGTTTTAATTCATTCGGCGTTCCTACGAGTCCTTCGGTGAAACCAGGTGAAACAACTGGATCTGCCAGTTCCCAGATCTTGCCTACGGGATCCTTGAACGCTCCGTCACCATAAACCATGACTTCTATATTTTTTCCTGTGACTTTATACAGTTTGCTTTGGATTTCCTTAACTAATTCACTGCAGTTTCTCGGAAATAATTTCACAGTATTTTCTGTTGACTTGTTTGAACCTAAAAGACCGTAATTTTCGTTGAAACCGCTGCCGTTAACAGAAGAAGTCAGAATATCATCCAATCCGTAAACCTTTTTTGCTCCGGCTTCTTTAAGCAGTTTTTTGCTTCTCTGCCTTGTGTGAATGTCACATGTAAGCACGTTATCTGTGTATTTTAAAATACTTACAGGATTGTTTGCAAAAATTACTTCTGCCTCGGCGCCGCTTTCCCTGATTATTTGAGAATAATATTCTATATAATCAACACCTGTGAAAACATGGCATGTATTCTTAAAATGTTTTCTGAATTCCTCTTCAGTAAGGACATCTTTCCAAGGATTAATTCCCGCAACATCAAGCATATCAAAATCTATAAACGAATTTCCGACTTCATCAGAAGGATAGCTGAACATTAAATATATCTTTTTAAAAGCTTTTGCAATACCTTTCAGGCATACCGCAAATCTGTTTCTGCTAAGTATCGGGAAAATCAATCCCACAGTATCGCTGTCAAACTTTTCTTTTATGTCACATGCAATATCATCGATGCTCGCATAGTTTCCCTGAGCTCTTGCAACTACAGATTCGGTGATTGCCACAACGTCCTTGTCTCTTAATGAAAAACCCTCGGCTTCGGAAGCTTTCAAAACCGAATCAACTGTTATCTGAGCCATGTTATCTCCCATACTTATTATAGGAGCTCTTAAACCTCTCACCACAGTTCCCACAAATCTATCCATTTCTTTCTCCTTAAATACTTATTTATTAATTCCGCTATTTATATTATAATACATTTGCTCTTACAAGTAAATGATTTGTGTTTCAGGAATTATTATTGCCAGGCTTGCCAAGCCNNGCTCTTAAAAGTAAATGATTTGTGTTTGAGGAATTATTATTCCCAGCCTTGCCAAGCCATGAAGGCATCAGGAAATTTAATTTTTTATTGACAACAATATAATATTAATGTAATGTATGATGGTTATCATATGGCATAAAAACAAGGACAACTTCATAAAATTTAGAAAAAGCCAATATAGGAGGTTGTCTTGTGGTTGGAGCAGATATAGGAATTGTTCTGGCTTATTCGGCCGGTATAATGCTGATATTTATGATATCCTGGATTTTTGTAAAACCGCTTAGGTTTTTAGGCAAACTGATATTGAATTCGCTGTTGGGTGCTTTGTTTCTGATAATTTTTAATTATTTTGGTCAATATACTGGTGTATACATCGGAGTGAACGAAGTGACTGCCGTTTTGCTTGGTGTACTTGGCATACCGGGTTTTATTGCCATATTGGCGGTAAGGCTGCTGATTTAGCGTATAATATTTAAATAATATTATTAATTACCTGATAATTTGCAGTTTTTATTGGACAACAAATTGCCACTGTTATATAATATCATTAGCGCTTGAATTAATGAAAAGAAATAGCGCGTTGATAATTTAACAGAGGGTTATTATGTGGATAGAATATATTGTTCTGTTTTCAATTGTAGCCATGGTGTTTTCCATTATGGTTGTCTTAATTGTAGAAACAGTGCACACCACTAAAAGCATTTCAAGAAAAAGAAGCAACAAAAAAATTAATAACTGCTACAGCAGTGATATAATAAAAAAAAGGAGATGAGCACTAATCCCAATATACAACAATAAATTTATACATCAAGTACAGATTTATTTAAGTATCAGTAATTTAACGGGAGATAAACAATGGAAAAACTTAATATTATTTCGGGGATTAAAAAGTATCGGAGTGAGGTAGACACAAACTTTCACATGCCCGGGCATAAAGGTAAAAGTGGCATCTTGGATGAAATAGGCAGCAATCTGAATTTTTATGACATTACGGAAACTTTAGGTACAGATAATTTGCATTACCCGACAGGTTTTTTAAAAGATGCCATGGATTATATCGCAAGATCATATGGTGCTAAAAAATCATACATGGTCGTTAACGGGACATCCTGTGGAATCATATCGGCCATAATGGCATGTACTAACCCCGGAGATAAGATAATTGTGCAGAGAGACTGTCACAAATCCGTTTATAATGCTTGTATATTAGGAGATTTAAAGTTATATTATTTATATCCGGAATTTAATAAGAAGCATGGTTTAAATTTCAGCATAAGCCTTGAAAAACTGGAGCAGATGCTGATAGATAACCCGGATGTAAAAATGGTTGTATTGACATATCCCACATTTTACGGAATTTGTTTTGATGTAAAAAAAGCTGCGGAGATAGTTCACAAGTATGGCAAAATTCTTATGATTGACGAAGCTCACGGATCGCACCTGCATTTCTGCAAGGATTTATTACCGCCTTCAGCTGAAAGCTCAGGAGCCGATATTGTTACACAAAGTACGCACAAGACACTTCCGTGTATGACTCAAGGTTCAATTTTGCATGTGTGCTCCGACAAGGTAGACAAAAGCAATATTGAATCCATGCTTAGGATGCTTCAGACTACATCTCCGTCGTACATTCTGATGGCTTCAATTGAAAATGCGGTACATTGGATGAGTGAACACGGTGAAGAAAGATTAAAAAGAAATATTGAAGTATTTAAAAAAAGAACGCTTGAACTCAGAAATATGGGTATAAATGTATTAGAGGATGATTTCCTTATTAATGAAGGCTGTTATGATTTTGATGCTACAAGGGCTGTTATCAGCATGAGCGAACTGGGCATTACAGGTACAGAGTTGCAGGAAATTCTGAGGTATAAATATAAGATACAAATGGAATTTGCTGATTTGCAGTATACCGTAGGCTACATCACAGCTACTGATGAAGTAGAAGATATAGATAGATTATTTGATGCGGTTAAGGAAATTTATCTGGAAGAAAGCCAGAGCAAAGAAAAAAGAGAAATTGTTCAGATAGAACCTTTCCCACAGTTGCAGCATGAAAGAAAAATGCGTAAGGCTTTCTATGCTGTTAATGAGTTGATTGACATTGATGATTCAATAGGCAGGACTGCTGCCGAATTCATCATACCTTATCCGCCGGGAATTCCGCTGGTCTGCCCGGGAGAAATAATCATACAGGACACTGTTGAATATGTTAAAGTTATGTTGGAGAACAGCATCAGTGTAAATGGTGTAGACAAAAACAATCAGGTGAGAGTTGTTAAATGAAAGGAATTTTTATAGTATTAGAAGGTCCGGACGGTTCCGGAAAAAGTACGATGGCCAAAAAAATAGGCGATTACTACAGGGGGAAAGGCAGAGAAATAGAATTTACCAGAGAACCCGGAGGAACTAAAATAAGCGAAAAGGTAAGGGAGCTTATTTTGGACAATAATAATACAGAAATGGATTACAGAACAGAAGCTTTGCTCTATGCTGCGGCAAGAGCACAGCTTGTTTCTGAAAAGATAAGACCATGGCTGAATGAAGGCAAGATAGTAATAAGCGAAAGATATGTTTATTCGAGCCTTGTATACCAAGGATTAGGAAGAGGCCTTGGAGTTGAGGAAGTTAAAAAAATCAATGATTTCGCGATTGCAGGTCTTAAGCCTGACATGGTGCTTCTCTTAGATGTAAATCCTGAAAAAGGATTGAAAAGAAAATTGAATATTGACGGTGGAGACAGACTCGAAAATGAAGGCATTTCATTTCACAGGGAAGTGTATGAGGGATACAAGAAGCTTGGTGAAATCTTCCCTGAAATCAGGACAATAAATGCTGAAAGAACTATTGATGAAATATTTATTGATATTAAGGAAATAATTAATTTGTTATAAGGAGGAGTTTTTATGAAGTCAATTACTGCCATAGTACAAAACGATGATGCAAACAAACTGATATCAGCTTTGAGAGAAAATGGTTTTTCTTCAACAAAGATGTCATCGACCGGAGGCTTCTTAAGCTCAGGCAACACGACAATAATTTCTTTGGTTGAGGATGACAAGGTTGACGAGGAGATAGAGATAATCAGAAGAATCTGCAAAACAAAAAAGAAAATTACGGCAGCCATACCTCCCAGTTCGTTCAGCACAGTAGGCGGGTATTTACCTCAGACAATTGAAGTCACTGTCGGAGGGGCAGTTGTATTTGTTACAAACGTTGAACGGTTTGAGAAAATATAGGTGAATAAATGTTTTACAGTCAGGTAGCAGGTCAGGAAGAAATTAAAACNNCCCACTGCTATATATTTGAAGGCCCAAAAGGCATGGGCAAGTATGATTTGGCTATTATATTTGCCCAGTCTTTGCTTTGCGAAAATTTTACTTCAAATCCTTGCAACAAATGCCCAAGCTGCATTAAAATGAATTCTGGCAACCACCCTGATTTACATGTGATAAACAATGCTGAAACAACTATAAAACGTGAAGAAATTGATAATCTGATAGAATCTGTCTATAAAAAACCATATGAATCAAAGAAAAAGGTATATATAATAAAGGATGCCAATGAAATGACCACGCAGGCAGCCAACACATTTTTAAAAACACTGGAAGAGCCGGCGTCCGACTCTGTCATTATACTGCTGACAACCAATGCAAATTTATTGCTTCCTACAGTTGTATCGAGATGCCAGACAGTAAAGTTCAGGAATGTGAGCAAGGAAACAATAAAGACATATTTAAAAGAAAATTATAATACTGCGGATGAACTTTCCGATTTAGCGGCCGAATATTCAAAAGGAATATTAAACAAGGCAGTCAACATTGTTAAAGACGATGACGGTATCCTAAGCAAGAGAGCAGAAATAATCAAATTATTTGACAAGATAATAAATTCGGATTCTGAATTAATATATGATTTGGAAAATTACTTTGAAGAAAATAAAGACAATATAGATACAATCATAGAGATCATGATGATGTGGGTACGCGATTGTATGTTTGTGCAAAATAATATGGATGAGCTTGTAATAAATAAAGATTTTACGCAGCTTGCAAAAGAACATGGCAAGCTGATGAAAAAAAACAGCGGTATAATTGAGCTGATGCAGGACACAAGCGATAATATAAAGAGCAATGTTAACTATAAGCTTGCAATAGATAATATGCTTTTAAAGATTCAGGAGGTCTTTAAATGATAAAGGTGGTAGGCGTAAGATTCAAGAAGGCAGGAAAGATATACTATTTTGATCCCGACAGAAAGTGGATAAATGAAGGAGATTATGTAATAGTAGAGACTATCAGAGGCATTGAATACGGTCAGGTTGTTGTTGGACCCAAAATGGTAGAGGAAGAAGATATAATACAGCCCTTGAAGAAAGTTTTGAGGCTTGCAACGGAAGAAGACATAAAATGCAATCAGGGAAATAAGGAAAAAGAACAAGCCGCTTTTGATCTGTGCCTGAAAAAAATTGAAGATCACGGATTGGAAATGAAACTTATTGACATAGAATACACATTTGATAACAATAAAGTTATTTTTTATTTTACGGCAGACGGGAGAATTGACTTCAGGGAACTTGTAAAGGATCTCGCTTCAATATTCAGGACAAGAATCGAATTAAGACAGATAGGGGTACGAGACGAAGCAAAAATGATAGGAGGATTAGGCCCATGCGGAAGGCCTATGTGCTGCTCATCATTTTTGGGAGAGTTTTATCCTGTATCGATAAAAATGGCGAAAGAGNNACAACCTGAATTCAGGTTGTTTTTGTATCTGTCATGTTTTACTGAAAGTCATATTTGTAATTCAGACGTTCGCCCTTTTGAGTTTGTTCGTCGTAGTCCTCAAGAATAGCTTTGGATTCTTTGAACAGAATGAATATCGCTATTAGGTTTGGAATAACCATTATTCCGTTAAACATATCAGCCAAACTCCATACAAAATCAACCTTCTGATATGAGCCTAACACTATAAAAATCAAAACAATTACCTGATATATGCGTATTGCGTTTTTGTTTTTAAATAAAAATCGTATATTGTTTTCTCCGAAGTAATACCAGCCTACTACAGTTGTGAATGCGAAAAACGTCAGACAAACTGCCAGGAATTTTTCTCCTATGTGGCCAAAGGCAATATTAAATGCTCCCTGAGTAATTCCGGCACCTGCCACGTCAAGATTGTTTGCACCTGTTGCCAGTATTACCAGCGCTGTAGCTGTACATACCAGTATTGTGTCAATAAATACGGCAATCATTGCCGAAAGTCCTTGCTCTGCAGGATGAGCAACATCAGCCACGGCATGAGAGTTTGGAGTTGAACCCATACCAGCTTCATTCGAGAACAAGCCTCTTGCAATTCCATATCTGACTGCCTGCTGAACCCCTATTCCTGCAGCTCCGCCCATAACCGATTCTGGGTTGAATGCTGCAACGAAAATATTCCTGAATACAGGTATAATATTTTCCCTGAATAATATTATTACAACTATAGAACCTATAATATAGATGGCAGCCATCACCGGAACTACCATTTCTGCGAAAGAAGCAATTCGTTTCATTCCGCCTATGAAAATCATGCCTGCTAAGATTGCTATGCATATGCCCACCGCTATCTGTGGAATGTTAAATGCCCTGCTTACCGCATCGGCAATTGAGTTTGACTGAACCATATTGCCTATAAAGCCTAAAGCTATTATTAATGATATGGCAAAAAATATGGCAAGTCCTTTAAAGCCTAATCCGTTTTTTATGTAATAGGCAGGACCGCCCACAAGCTGCCCGTCTTTATCGGTTTCTCTGTATTTCTGTGCAAGCGTTGCTTCAACAAATATAGTAGACATTCCGAAAAAAGCGGAAACCCACATCCAGAATATAGCGCCGGGCCCGCCCATGGATATGGCTGTTGCAACACCGGCAACATTGCCGGTACCGATTTGAGCAGCAATACTTGTTGCGAGAGCCTGAAATGATGACATGCTGCCTTCTTTACTGTCTTCCTTCTTAAAAACACCGCCGAATACTCTTCGGGCAGCAAATCCGAAACGCTTGATTTGCGGAAAACCAAGTCTTATAGAAAAATACAATCCAATTCCCACGAGACCGATAACAAGTACATAGTCCCATAAAATTTCATTAACCTTACCTACGAAGGCTTCTAAAAAAGTTTCTAATAATTCCATTTTGTATCCTCCTTTCCATATTATGATAATATTCTAACAAACAAAATATGCGTTGTCAATTCGAAGAGGCTTATTTTTCAATAGTTGCGAGAAAACGTTATAAAAATTTTAAAATAAAGAAAAATCTATTATTTAAAACTTTAATAAAGTTTCGACAAAGATATTTGTGAAAATACTGATAACATTGATATGAAATTTAGTAATTACAAAAAAAGTTAATAAAACTTAATTTTTATTTCAAGTTATCATTTTGTAATAAGATAACAAAACTAACGACTTATTTATTCAATATTAATAAAATATTTACAATTTTATATAAAAAATGCTTTTAAATATGGACAAATAGTGTTAGAATGGTTACTGATGATATTGGGGGAGGTGAAATACAATGTCTTACAAAATTACTGATGCATGTATAAGTTGTGGTGCATGCGAACCAGAATGCCCAGTAGGCGCTATATCAGCTGGTGATGATAGATATCAGATCGACCCAGCAACTTGTATCGAATGCGGAGCATGCGCTAGCGTTTGTCCGGTAGAAGCTCCTAAACAGGATTAATGATACGAAGAATAAAAAAAGCCTTATTAAGGCTTTTTTTAATGCGTGGTTCAGGTATTGCATCTGTTTTACAGGCTTGTGTCATCAATTGAATCAAGATAACTTTTTATATGAGAAGTAACTGATTTTATTGTTTCTTCTTCAAACGGGCTTTTCAAGCTGCCTGTTTTTAATATATCAAGGAACGAGAGACTTCCGCCTACATTGCATATGTTTATGTAGTCATTCCATGCTTTTTTCCTGTCTTCATTAAATTTGATCCAGAACTGGTATGCGCAGATTTGTGCCAGCGTATAGTCTATATAATAAAATGGCTCAAAGAATATATGTCCCTGCTTAAGCCAGAATGTTCCTTTGTCTAAAAACTCATTGTTGTCGTAATCAATGTGCGGAGTGTACTTTTTCTCAATTTCTCTCCATGCCTTTTTTCTTTCATCAGGTGTCATATCCGGATTCTCATATACAACATGCTGAAATTCGTCAACTGTGACTCCGTATGGGATAAACATCATGGAATCCGCAAGATGGAAAAATTTAAATTTTTCAGTATCACTTTCAAAGAACAGTTCCATCCACGGCCATGTAATAAATTCCATGCTCATGGAGTGAATTTCGCATGCTTCCGAAGTAGGGAAGCAGTATTCAGGAATATCAAAATTCATGCTTTGATATGTCTGGAATGCATGACCTGCCTCATGAGTAACAACCGTCACATCATCCTGAGTTCCGTTAAAGTTTGCAAATATAAACGGTGATTTAAAGCTGTGAAGGAATGTGCAATATCCGCCTGACTGTTTATTTGGTTTTGTTTCAAGGTCAAACAGATCCCTTTCAAGCATCATGTTAATAAATTCTCCTGTTTCTGGAGAAAGTTCTTCATACATTTTTTTTGCTCTTTCCATTATCCACTGCTTGTTTCCTTTTGGAGCAGGGTTTCCCGATATGAAGTTTAAAGGCGTGTCATAATATTTTAACTTATCAACACCTATTCTTTTTCTTTGTTTTTCCCTTAAGTCATTTGAAAGAGGAACTATGTATTTTAAAGTGTGTTCCCTGAATTTTCTGACATCATCCGCATTGTAATCAGACCTTCCCATTCTCAGGTATCCCAGTTCAACAAAGTTCTTAAAACCAAGCTTAACAGCTATCTCATTTCTGACCTTGACCATTTTGTCGTAGATCATATCAAACTTGGATTCATTATCTTTAAAAAATCCGCTCCATTTTTCGTAAGCTTCTTTTCTTGTGCTGCGGTCCATGGATTCCATGTACGGTTGCAGCTGTGATAAATTTAATACCTTGCCGTCAAAGTTTATCTGAGCGGATGAAACCAGTTTTGAATATTCACTTACAAGCTTGTTTTCTTCCTGTAGCAAAGGGACGACTTCATCAGCAAATGTCCTGATTTCCATTTCGGCAATGGTGAAAAGCTGAGGATGAACCATTTGCTTTAATTCTTCTTTAAATTTTGAATTTAAAAGAGCCTTGTAAAAATCAACTCTTAACCCGTCGAGTTTGGGAGAAATCATGTCAATGTATTCATTTTCCTCGTCGTAAAAATTATCGGCAGTATTAATGGAGTTTCTTATTGCCACAAGCTGAGCCATGGTTTCTGTTTCTTTCTGGAGTTCATTTATTTCTTTTACGTACCGATACTGCTCCTCTGCGGTTTCTGAGCTATTAAACTTGTTTATTAAATCTGTGTATCGGCTTTTTATGCTGTCAAAATCAGGTCGTTTGTACTCGTATTCATTAAATTTCATCGTTTCCCCCTTTGGTTTATTGCCAGAAATAATTTGAAAATTCTGGATGATAATAATATTATAACAAAAAGTGCTAAAAATACAAAGATAATTATGACAATCTTTTTAAAGACACGAGTGATGAAGGCAGTTGTTGCTGCCTAAAAATACATTGCAGTCAGGGAAACAGTTATGATATAATAAATACTAAGATGAAATAAAACCTAACGGTTTTATCTGATTTAATGTATTTATTGAATCGGTGTGAAGCAAGCCGATAAGCGGCTTGCACTCATGATATAATAAATATCTAATATGAAATAAAACCTTATGGGTTTTATCTGATGTTATATTTTATTAAAATAGTGTAAATCAAGCGGATAAGATGCTTGCACTTGTGATAAAATGTCAATTAAAGTAAGCTTGTAAAGGAACAATTATGAAAAATATAATAGTGAAGGTTTTAAAAAATTCAATTGCGGAAGAGCTTGAGCTTGAACCCGGCGATGAGCTTATTTCAGTAAATAATTGCAGTGTTAAGGATTATATAGATTATAAATATCAGATTTCGGATGAAAATGTTACTCTCGAAGTAAAAAAAAGTTACGGAGAAATCTGGGAACTTGAAATAGAAAAGGAATATGACGAGGATATAGGAATTGTATTTGAAAATACACTCATGGACAATATAAAGGTGTGCTCAAACAAATGCATTTTCTGCTTTATAGACCAGCTGCCAAGAGGCATGAGAGAAACCCTTTATTTAAAGGATGAGGACACCAGGCTCTCATTTCTTTACGGTAATTTTATTACTCTGACTAATTTATCTGACGATGAGATAGAAAGAATCGTTAAATATAAAATCAGCCCCATAAAGGTATCTGTTCATACTACGGACCGTGAACTCAGAAAGTATATGATGGGAAACAAAAAAGATATGGATATTCTGGAGTATCTTAAAAGGCTCCTTGATGCGGGAATAACAGTGGACTGCCAGATAGTGCTGGTTCGGGACGTAAATGACGGGGCACAGCTTGAAAAAACCATAAGAGATTTATCCGGACTCCATCCCGGTCTCCGAAGCGTGGCGGTTGTACCGGTTGGTCTTACAAAATTCAGAGGCGGACTGGCAAAACTCAAACCTTTTGACAGGGAAAGCGCAGCGGGAGTCGTGAATCAGGTGACAGCGCTTCAGGATGAATTGTTTGAAAAGCTGGGAACAAGATTCATTTTTATTGCGGATGAGTTTTATATTTCAGGTGAAATGGACTTCCCGCCTTATGAAAGCTACGAGGACTTCGACCAACTTGAAAACGGCATAGGAATGTGCAGATTGTTCAGGCAGCAGATAGAAGATTTGCTCAATGATTATGAAGGCGTAAAACCGGTCTCAGAAGAAGTTACGTTTGTGACAGGTGCGGCTGCCTATGATCTGATGGTCGAACTGTCAGAAAAAATAATGAAGAAGATATCCGTGAAAATAAATGTGGTAAAAATAGTCAATAACTTTTTTGGTGAAAGAATAACAGTCTCAGGCCTAACAACAGGGCATGATATTATTGAACAGTTAAAGGATAAAAATTATAAAAATATTATATTGCCGAGAAATATGATTAACGACAACAATGTTACATTAGATGACCTGACAGTGGATGATTTAAAAAAAGAATTAAATACAGAAGTAGAAGTTTGTGATGTGGACGGTAAAGCATTGCTGAACTTGATTACGAAATAATCGGAGGAAAAAATGGCAAGACCAGTAGTAACGATAGTGGGCAGACCAAATGTAGGTAAGTCTACGCTTTTTAACAGGATAGCAGGAAAAAGAATTTCTATAACAGAAGATACACCCGGAGTAACAAGAGACAGAATTTACGCTGAATGTGAATGGCTTGACAACCATTTTACATTGATAGACACAGGCGGTATAGAACCAAATACAACTGATACCATATTTGCCCAGATGAGAGTTCAGGCTGAAATAGCCATTGACATGGCAGATGTGATACTGTTCATGGTTGACGGCAAGGAGGGTGTTACGGCAGCTGATACGGAAGTTGCACATATGCTCAGAAAATCCAAGAAAGAAATAATACTGGTCGTTAATAAAATGGATAAGTTCGTTAACGACAACAATATTTATGAATTTTATAATCTGGGCATCGGTGAGCCTGTATCGATTTCTTCGGCAGAAGCTTTGGGAATAGGTGATCTGCTTGATGAAATAATTTCAAAATTTGATGATACCATGGATACGGAGGAAGATGATGAAAGTATTAAAATAGCAGTCATAGGAAAACCAAATGCAGGTAAATCATCAATTATAAACAGAATTATCGGAGAAAACAGAGTAATTGTAAGTGATATACCGGGAACCACAAGGGATGCCATAGATACAGAATTTGAGAGAAACGGACAAAGATATACCTTAATAGATACGGCCGGCATCAGAAAGAAGAGCAGGGTAAGTGAAACGGTGGAAAAATACAGCGTGCTTAGGGCATTTACAGCCGTTGAAAGAGCCGATATATGCATTCTGGTAATTGATGCCGACAAGGGAGTAACCGACCAGGATATTCGTATTGCAGGTTATTCTCATGATAACAACAAGGGCATGATTATTATAATCAACAAATGGGATTTGGTTGAAAAAGACAACAGCACTTTTAAGGAATTTCATGACAATGTGAGAAACAGTCTTGCTTATGCATCATATGCACCGATTTTAACGGTTTCTGCATTGACGGGGCAGAGAGTAAACAAAATACTGGATGAGGTTGATGAAGTATATAAATTCAGAAATTTAAGAGTTTCCACAGGTGTTTTAAATGACATTATTACGGAAGCTGTACTCATGAATCAGCCGAGAACCGTAAGAGGGAAAAGACTTAAAATTTATTACGGAACACAGGTTGCCGTAAATCCTCCGAAGTTCCTAATATTTGTCAATGATTCAAGCATAGTGCACTTTTCATATGAAAGATATTTGGAGAATAAAATACGCGAATCCTTTGAATACAAAGGAACACCGATTATTATAGAATTCAGGAGCAAAAACCAAAAGAACCTTTAGTATAATGATGAAAAACAGAGAGCAATTGAGCAGATTAAAATCTGAACAGTTGCTTATCTGTCGTCAGGAGGATATTATGAATTACTTTATTATTGCAATTATATCTTATTTTTTAGGTAACATTTCATTTGCTTACATACTTGGAAAATTATATGCCGATAAAGATGTGAGAGATTACGGAAGCGGAAATGCAGGAACAACAAATGCCATGAGAACATTCGGAAAGAAAATAGGTGCAATGGTTTTCTTAGGAGATGTTTTAAAAGGTGTTTTGGCAGTTATTATGGGAAGCAAACTTGGAGGCCAGACAGGTGCTTATCTGGCCGGAGCTTGTGTAATAATTGGGCATAACTGGCACATTTTACTGAATTCTAAAGGTGGGAAGGGAGTTGCAGCAACANNTTAGGAGTTATGATGATTATAAATCCTTTTTTAACTTCAATATGTGCTGTGCTGGGTGCAATTATTATTGCATTCACGAGAACAGTATCACTCGGTTCAATTTTTGGAATGGCATTGGCACCTGTTGTGGCAATTGTATTTGTAAAACCATTTGATACTTCTCTTTTCATATTTTGTTTATTTATAGCAAGCATGTCAATTTACAGGCATAAATCAAATATAAAAAGAATTTTAGAAGGCAAAGAAAATAAACTATAGGAGATGATGTTTTGAAAAAAAGAATAACACTGCTTGGCGGAGGCAGTTGGGGTACGGCTCTTTCAAAGCTGCTTTCAGAAAACGGTCACGAAGTAACAGTATGGCTAAGGGATGAAAATCAGTGCAAATTGCTTAGTACCGAAAGAGTAAATGAGAAGTATCTGCCAAATGTTAAAATTCCTGAAGATATCGTGTTTACATCCAATATAAACGAAGCTGTAAGAAATGCGGAAATTTTACTGATAGTAACACCGACACAGCATATCAGAGGTGTACTTAAACAAATCGACGATGAATATAAAAAAGACAAAATTATNNAATGCTTCAAAGGGCATAGAAATAGGAACTATGTGCCTGGTTTCCGATATAGTGAGGGAAGAAACAACAAATTGTATCTTTGCGGCGCTGTCAGGGCCTTCACATGCTGAAGAAGTAGGGGCTTCACTGCCTACTGCCATTACAATCGCATGCGAGAATAAAGAAGTTGCGGAGGATATCCAGGATGCCTTCATGTCAACATATTTCAGAGTTTATACAAATGAAGATGTAATGGGAGCAGAACTTGGAGGAGCATTAAAAAATATTATAGCTCTCGGTGCAGGAATATCTGACGGAGTAGGTTACGGCGACAATGCAAAAGCAGCTCTCATGAACAGAGGCATAGTTGAAATTGCCAGGCTGGGCATTGCCATGGGAGCGGATGTTCATACATTTTATGGACTTTCTGGCATCGGTGATTTAATAGTTACCTGCACAAGCAAGCATTCAAGAAACTGGAATGCAGGATACCTTATAGGGCAGGGTATGACAAAGGACCAGGCAATAAAGAAAATCGGAATGGTTGTTGAAGGAATTCCTACCACTTATGCCTCATATGAGCTTTCTAAAAAATTAAGTGTAGAAATGCCTATTGTTGATGCAATGTATGATGTACTGGAAAATAACGCAGATGTTAAAGAAACAGTAAATAAGCTGATGCTTAGAGATAAAAAAGAAGAAAAATTGTAATAAAACAATTACATATACAAAAAATATACAGGTTAATACCCTTAAAGGAGGCCGTTTCAAGTTATGTGAGGACGGTGTGCGGACAAAGCTTGAAACGGTCTCATCTGCTATCTTGGGTTCGGTTCAGATTTATGACTAAGTAGGAATTTTATTACTTTTCCAGTAAATCATCAAGCTTAGATTCTATCCTTAATAGGCATTCGGATATTTCCTTAAGCATAGCTTCTTGATTTTGATTCATTTTATTTATATTTTGTTGATTCCAATTTATTGTTTTCTTAAAAGTATGGACATTCGGGTCTTTCATCTGCTGTTCTATCGTTTTCATTTCTTCTATTATATTTAAATTTTCTTTAGCATTATTAGAAACATCTTCTTTTTTAATATCTGTTTCATTCATCTTCTAACCACCTACTAATCTTTATGAAAAACTTAAAGTCTTGACCTATTGATGTATCATTAATAACATATTCAATAATTTTAGATAAATAAAAGATTATTATTTACAAATTTCAAATTTTTGTAGCAATATTTTTAAAATCTCATAATATATCTAGTCTAGAAAATACTTATAAAATTATTAATCCTCCAAGAAAGCGAGNNACTATAGAACATTCAAAAAAAACAGAAGATATTGACATTGCTAATCAATTGCAGGTTTCAGTTACCGTAAAATCAGAAACGGAAGAAGTTTCAACAGACATAGACTCTGTTAACCAAGATTCATATGATATTTCAGCATATATAACTTCTGATACATTAAACAAAATTGAAGATATTATTTGTTTGGATAATATTGAAAGTTCTGAAGATTTATATGCAGAAGATATCAAACCGGAAATAGAGGATAATGTTTTAAATATTACGGCTCAAAAACCTGCTAATAGTATATGTAAATCAGAAAATGCAATGTCATACGAAAACAGTATCTCCCCGTCTAATAATATTATGAAAGGTGTAGATTTTAAAATGCCAGATGATATAGTTGAAAATATGCCATCATGTACTGACTGCGCTAATAATTGTTCAGAATGCAATACAATTTTTACAAATGCAGCTAAAAGAGCAGCTTTTGGATATCAGACAGAAACAGCTACTTGTGAATGCCATGATATTTGTGTTGAAGATGTTAGAGATATTTGTGTTAAAGAAAAAACAAAAACACAAGTTATTCCTTGTAGAATGGACGGCCGTGCAGGCTGCAGGGGAGGCTTTTTACCTGACGGACCACCAGCAGTTAGAAGCTGGAGAGTTTTATGTGCAGAAGAATGCCTAAACACTTCTGATTGCCTTGGCGTTTTTAATGAAGTTGAATTCGAAGTTGTATTAGATTATGCAGGCACACTTGTTATTCTAACTCCAAAAGATGAATTTGAATGCAGATTTAACGATTTTGCAAGATTTCCAAGCGGAGTTAGGTATACCAACGATCAGGCAGGAAGAAATGCTTTCTTAAATGAAATATCACAAATTGACGGATCTTGTAAAGTTGTCATAATTAATAGTGTTACAGTTAGACAGGTAGAAGGAAGTAATGATTGCGAGTTGGTAATTGCTTATAAGGTTATCGACAAATTATGGAAACATGAAAATCTGTTAGTATCAGCACTCAAACCTTATGTAGGTCCTGGCGAAACTGTCAACCTTACAGTTAAACAAGAATTTGGTCAAGGTCATAAAATAGGTCCTTGCGTAGGCGGTTCTTGCTCTCAATAACCTTAAAGGGGTTCCTTAATCGGTACCCCTTTTTTTCGCCTTTCATCGAATGTTTATCTGCCATTTTTTTTAAATCCATTCATTTTTATTTATCATTGTCGAATATTCCTCTACCAATACTAAGCACTCTTTTAAGAGTTGTCTATTTACTAACTATAGTATCAACTCTCATTTTTTCATGTAATTTATGTGAATTATTAATATTTAAATACGTTAACAAATATTCTTCTAATTGGAGTTTATTAAAAACAGTAGTATTTGTGAATTTTTTAAATGTAATATATGTATTGTAATCCTACAGGATTTAAAATAATGAGATTTTCAAGAAGTTGACATATCATTCAATTAATGATACAATGTTTTCACAAAAACATTTGCATATGATATTATTTAATCTATGGAACCGGGTGAGAATCCCGGACAATCGGGTTACTGTGTTGCGTAGCGAACTCCAGTGTGCCACTGCCAAAGCGGGAAGGCGGAGGAAGCGTTGAGGCTTAGTCAGGATACGTGATTAAGTAAGTATGTGGTATTATTTTCCGACGAAAAATAATATACAGGACAAATTAATAATGTAATTTTTATATTAACATATGAATTTATTGCACCTGTATTTTTCGTGTAGAAAATGCAGGTGTTTTTGTATGTCCTGACCCGATTATAGCTTGACCAAATTTTTTTGGCCAACATGGAAAAAGAAATTGATGTAAGTCAAAAATCGTTGGCAGGTCAACCGCAAAGAATGCCAA
>DMJQ01000099.1 GCA_003457065.1 Clostridiales bacterium | reverse complement strand
AATATATTTATTATGTACTGCCTATACAAATACAAATATTAGGAGCTTAAAATGTATTATATTGTTCTTGATCTTGAATATAATCAGGCTTATGATTTCCAATACGGCGTTAGCTGTGAGCCGGAAGAAGACTGCCCATTTGAAATTATACAGATAGGTGCGGTAAAGCTGAATAATAAATATGAGTATGAGGGAAGCTTTTCGGTTTTTATAAAGCCCCGAATTTATGAAAGGCTTCATCCTTATGTGGAAAAAATAACCGGCATTACCGATACGGTGCTTGAAGAGGGCGTAAGCTTTCCAGAGGCTATTGACAGCTTTTTTCAATTTATAGGAAATGAAAAGTTTGTAATTTGTGTATGGGGAGCCAACGACGTAAAAGAACTATGGAAAAACATGGTTTATTATAATATAAAATATGATTATAAAAAGCTCAAATATATTAATTTGCAGATGATTGCCTCTAAATTTCTAAAGCATGAAAAAGGCATGTCCATAGGGCTTAAAAACGCGATTATAAATTTTGATATTAATATAGACCGGCCGTTTCATAATGCCTTAAATGATGCGTATTATACTTCAAAGATATTTCAGATTCTGCAAAAGCAAAACCTTCCCGTACAGAACTTTAATTTCTCTAAATCAAACAAAAACATTAAAACAAAAGTCGGAATTATCAATTTCGGCAAAATGTATACTTTAATAGAAAAAGAGCTGGGGAGAAAGCTAAACGCCAANNATGGGAAAAAACAATCAATTTGATATTTTGAAGAATAAAAGCGATTAAAACCTCTTTTGTATAAAATATATAAATAGCCTGAAATAAGTATACTTATAAAACAATGTGAAATCCATGTAAAGGTATTGTGGTTTCCTTGTAAAGGTATATAATAAGTATTAAGTTGTATAATTATAAAGAAGCAGTTTTCTGATTTATGTATATCTGATAAGCCTTTTGGCTTATCAGAATATATTTGTCCAATTTTCCGTATGTTTTTGGTCTATACCAGTATTTATGATATATGGACTTTCTGGGATATAATTCAGGCTGCGGTATTTTTATTTTATCGGCTATGGTTATGTATATTTCGGGGGAGGGTATTAACAGTATGGTAGAACGGCTAAAATCCTTTTTCAGCGTAGGTGCTGAGTATGCTGATGAAAGAAAGCATATGAAAAGAATATTATTAATAACTAGTCCTGCTTTTGTTGAACTTCTTTTAACATCACTAGTTAGTGTTGCAGCTATGGCTTTTGTTGGTAGAATTGATTCCAACGCTATTACAGGCGTGGGTATTACCAACCAGCCACTTTTTTTGTTCATAGCGGTTTTTCAGTCAATAAACGTTGGAACGACGGCGCTGGTTTCCTGGAGCGTCGGAGAAGGCAACCCGAAGAGGGCAGGATATGTACTGAGCCAAACAATTATCTTTAATTTTGGTATTGGCATGCTTCTTTCAATTATAGGCTATTTTACGACACCTGCACTGATGCGGTTTATGTCTTCAAGCGAAAGCATTGTGGCTTATGCCACAGAGTTTATGCAGATTACTTGCTTTTCCCTTGTGTTTGTAGGGGTTACCATGGGTATTTCCGCTGCCTTAAGAGGTATGGGAGAAACCAGAATACCAATGATATATAATTTATTCTCAAATGTCATTAATGTTATTTTGAACTATATCCTTGTTTTTGGAAAGTTTGGATTTCCGGAGCTTGGAGTTACAGGAAGCGCCACTGCTATTTTAATTGCAAGGGCGGCATCCTGTTGCTTTGCCCTTTTTGTGGTGCTTGCATGGAAGAAATCGCCTTTAAAGGTGGATTTTTCAGGGGGCGTTAAGCTGGATCTGAATATTATCAGGCAGTTTATTAATATCGGTCTTCCGGCAGCAGGAGAACAATTTGTAATTCAAACGGGCCTGATGCTCTTTTCGAAGCTTGTTGTTTCCCTTGGAGAGATACAGGGAGCTGCTCATCAGATTATATCCAATATAAACAGCTTGGCTTTTTCCGTATCTCAGGCCTTTTCAATATCCAATACGGCGCTTGTGGGGCAGGCGGTAGGTGCCAATGATTATGACATGGCTGAAAGAAATACACGGCTTAGCAGAAAAGCTGCAAGAATAACCTCTCTTGTCATTGCCGCCGTTCTTATTGCATTTTCAAAGCAGCTTGCATCTTTTTATACCAATGAAATCGAGGTTATAAATTTAGCATCTCCTTTATTTATATTTATAGCTGCAATACAGTTTTCTCAATCCTCACAGATGTGTTTTTCAGGGGCTTTAAGAGGGGCAGGGGATACGATGTATCCGCTTATTGCTACCTTTGCAGGAATTTGGGGCGTAAGGCTTCTGCTGGCATATATTTTCATCGTTATTTTAAACTGGGGTCTCATTGGCGCATGGCTGGCATTCTTTTTGGACCAGACAGTTAGAAATTTAATTGTTATGATGCGGTTTAAATCAGGAAAATGGCGCTATGCCAGAGAAAAAAGNNATTTAATTTTGGAGGCTTCATATGATTTTGGAATTTACTGAAGATGATATAAAAACAGGCAAAAACACTGTATTTCTTGAAGATATGGTTTTTAAAGCAATTACTGTTGAAGGTTTCGGCAGTAAATTCAATTTAAAAGGAATCGCCGTAATAGACGGCGAGGTATATAACGATTTTCAAATGGAAGTCATTTTAACAGAAGAAATAACTCCTAAATTCCCAGCAGATGTTCTTGAAGCGGAATGGGAAGAGTACGAGTTTTTATTTTAATTAAGGAGGGATTATTATGTCTTTAGGAAGTATTGCTTTAAAGGCTATTGAAAACAGCAGAGAAACATTAGAGCAGGCCAGCATTAAAATTTGGGAAAACCCGGAGGGGCCTTTTAAAGAATTTGAGGCATGCAAAATTACCGCCGAAATTTTAAAAAATGCCGGCTTTAACGTAGAAGTAGGAGCGGCAGGAATTTCAACAGCCATTAAGGCCACTTATGGAGAAGGTCACCCTGTGATAGGCTTTTTGGGAGAGTACGACGCTTTGCCCGGAATGAGCCAGAAGCTTTGCACAGAGAAAGAAAGCGCAGGCCAGTCTTATGGCCACGGCTGCGGCCATAACCTTCTGGGAACCGCTCATGTGGGCGCCGTAATCGGTATGAAAGAAGAAATGGAGCAGAAAAACTTAAAAGGCACCATTATATTCTTCGGCTGCCCGGCAGAGGAAATCCTCGTAGGCAAAGNNTTTCACCCCAACAGGTTAAATGCAGTAAATGTAGGCACTATGAACGGTCTTAATACTGCAAAATTCCATTTCAGGGGAAAAACTGCCCATGCAGGCGGCGACCCTCATAACGGAAGATCTGCTCTTGATGCGGTTGAAATTATGAATGTAGGGGCCAATTATTTAAGAGAACATGTGACGACAGACGTAAGAATTCACTATGTGATTACCCACGGCGGAACGGCTCCCAATATTGTTCCTGATTATGCCTGCGTATGGTATTACGTAAGAGCACCCAAGAGAGAAGTAGTTGAGGATACATATAAAAGGCTCATTAAAGTAGCCGAAGGCGCCGCCCATATGACAGAAACAAAGCTTGAAGTTGAATATTTAGGCGGCTGCTACAATACCTTAAACAATAAGGTGCTTGCTGAGGTTATCAACGAG
>DMJQ01000068.1 GCA_003457065.1 Clostridiales bacterium | reverse complement strand
TTTCCTATATACTCTTTTAAAGACGATGTGGATTAGTTTCGTCTCATACAGCAGCTGTTAAAAACAGCCGACTGTTCATTTTTTATTTCTGGTTGTAATAATCACATTATAACAACTAATAATCTCAGGGTAAAGGAATATTTTCATTTATCATATATTGAGTTTTCAAACATATAATTTACTATCAATATGGAGGTATGAAGTTTTATGAACGAAATGGAGCCCAAAAATTACAACTTTTCCAATGTTAAATTCTTTTCACCGATGCAGCTCAGCGAGCATTATATGTTATATACAAGATACATAGACTGTTTAAATAAAGTATTGAAAGATCTGAATTCGGACATTATTTATTCAGTGTGCAATCCCAACTACAGCGAAATCAGATCGGCAGAAAAATCAAAAACCTTCTGCTTCGATGCAATAAAGCTTCACGAGCNNAAACCACACGGCCCCATTGAGATGCTACTGAATGAAATTTTCGGCTCCTTTGATAATTTTATAGAAAAATTTAAGTGTATCGCATTATCTATGCGTGGATGGGCTTTATTCTGCTATGATCGTTTCCATGATGAATACTATATTTACGGACAGGACTCGCATGACGACGGAGTGATGCTGTATGCCGAACCACTGATAGTCCTTGATGTTTATGAGCATGCCTACATGATTGACTACGGCATCAACCGCAGCAATTTCATAGATGCATTTATGGCTAATCTGGATTACGGCGTGGTAAATAAAAGACTGAGCAGCCTAAATTTTTGAAAAGCCAGTAACCGACTTAAGGTATAGACATATAATATCATAAACAATACATTAAGGAGGTTTAAAATATGGGATTTTGCGGTAATAGAGTTGGCGGAGAAAGCGGATCAAATTTACTATTCTTCTTCTTATTGTTAGTGCTTTTACTCAATATGTGCAACGAGGATTGTTAAATATTAACAACCTACAAAAGGTCTGGAAATTCCAGACCTTATTTATGTTTGTCAATCATAAATTCTTTAAATTTATCCTCAATTTTCGAGAAATACCTGTCTTGCTGATAAACGTAATAAAGTTTTCGTTTTAAAACCATGTCACCTAATTCGAGTGTGAATACACTGCCTTCCTTAAGCTCGTTTTCTACTGACTTCTTAGGAAGTACGGATATCCCCACATTGCTTAAAACAAACTTCTTTATGATTTCATTGTCTTCTGCCTGGATCACTGTTTTTAGCTCATTCAGCTTGACACGCTTCTTGTTTAAATAGCTTTCAAATACCTGCAAAGTTGCGGAACCTCTTTCTCTTAAAACAAATTTTTGTTTTAAGAGCTCGTCCATTGTAATTTTATGAGAATTAAACTCCTTTATTTTCTTCGAGGAAGCCACAATCACAACTTCGTCCTCAGCTATGCAGATGTTTTTTATTTTTCTGTTCTTGTAAGGAGTTCCCGTGAAACCGAAACTTGTAAAACCTTCTTCAATATTTTTAAACACCATGTCAGAATCTACTTTTCTGATAGTGTATGTAACATCCGGGTATAACTTTCCGAATTCTATTATTAAATCATGTATATAATAATCGGCGGGAACGGAACTGGTATATACAGTCAGGTTTCCGTAAAGCTTATCATCATCTCTTCTTATTAATGAATAAATTTTATTTTCTTCATTGAGCACATTTTTCGCATATTTGTAAAGAAGACGACCTTCTTCGGTAGGAATTATTTCTCTACCGTTTTTCCTGAACAGCTCAGCGCCGAAATCCTTTTCCAGGAGCTGAAGCTGCTTGGATACTGCTGGTTGAGTTATGAACAGCTTTTCGGCAGCTTTGGATATATTTTTCAGATTTATTACCTCAATAAATGTTCTTAAATAAGATGTATTCATACATACCTCGCTATATTGGCTCAATTCCCATACCTATTGCCTCGTGTTCGAACCCTCTTCTCGGTGAACCGATCTGTCCGTACAGCACCACTGCAATCCAGTTTCCGCTTGAAGGATCATCTTCAATCAGCATTCCCCTTACAATTGTAAAAGTCAGGCCTGCGCTTCTTAAAACTTCACCCAGCATTACCTGCCCTCTGCAGTAACCGCTCAATGCCTCTATTATTGCATGGTAAAGAGCATGCTCCTCGTGATAGTTTTCTCTTATGATATCTTCACGAGATGCAGCCGTTTCGATTGCCGCGACTATTTTCTTCGCATCCATGGAGCCTGCCTGACCTTTATATATTACATAATTTTTATTTTCATAATATTTCTGCAGATTTTCCATATTGCCGTCGCTCAGTGCCAGCAACAGCGCTATTTTTCCGATTCCTCTTTTTCCCACTTGTTTCCCGCCTTTACTGAGACTCTCTCAAATACATTATACATTAAAATGGCGATAATTCCAATATTTTTTTCTCATACAGCAATGTGTCGGCTTCCAATTCATCTGACTTTTGCACATATTGGTACACGAAGTCGCTGTCTTCTATGGAGTCTAAGTTAATTCTCACGTTGAGTATTGCCGAAAGCACTGCCGTTCTTGCCAGCATTGCCGCCACCAGCCCGTCCGTCACTGCATTTGAATTTCCTCTCATTACAACCGCTTCAGTCAGAGTAAGTATCTCATACGAGGCGCAGGCAACTTCAAGTGGAATTGCTGCCGCAAGCTTGGAGCTTTCTTCAATCGCCTGTTTCCTGATGATTTTTTCTTCGTCGGTATCCTTTGGAAGCTTGTATGCTTCCATTACCTTATTGTAAGCGATGCTGTCTTTTTCTATATAATCTATCAGCTTGTTTCTCAACAGCATAGCTTTTTCTTTGATTTCATTCATTTCACTTTCGTGCTGCGCGTATTTTTTCTTGCCTGTTGTTAGATTTGCAACCATTTCCGAAAGAGCGGCACTGAGAGTTCCGCAAACCGCGGCAACGCTCCCTCCTCCGGGAACAGGTGCATTGGATGCAACGCTGTCTGCAAATTGGCTTAAAGTCATATCTTTCATGTTAGTTCTCCTTGATAATTTTTCCGTTTTTAATTACTGTTTCAACAAGGTTAATACCTACGTGGTAAGGCAGAAAGTGAATTGAAGGATATTCAAGAATAATAATATCTGCTTTCTTGCCCTTTTCAATGCTTCCTGTTTTACTGCCCCTTCCCACTGCCGCTGCCGCATTTATCGTCAGCGCCGTTATTATTTCTTCTGTCGACATGTTCATGTAAATTGCTGCCAGAGCTATGACCAGCGGAATGGAATTTGTGAAGCAGCTGCCCGGATTAAAATCGGTCGCCAGCGCTACCGCACATCCCGAATCAATCATCTGCCTTGCTCTTGCATAGCCTTCTTTCAGGCAAAATGCCGTAGCTGGCAGNNTCCAGAAGTGTTGCCACGGTTTCGGATTCGGCAAGCATCCTTATGCCTTCATCTGATGCCTGCAGCAGATGATCCGCCGAAGTGCAGCCCAGTTCTGCCGCAAGCTCCGTTCCGCCCAGCCTGTACATTTCGTCCGCATGAATCTTCAGTTTCAGACCGCACTTTTTGGCCTCGGATAAAAATCTTCTCGACTGCTCCACCGAAAACACATTTTTTTCGCAGAATATATCCGCAAATTCAGCAAGGTTGTTTTCTGCAGCGTACTTCATCACTTCAATCATGTAATCGATGAATTCATTTTCTTTGCCCTTGTATTCAGGCAGGACGCTGTGAGGTCCCAAAAAAGTCGGAACAACATCAACTGGGTGTATTTCATTAAGCTTTTTCATGGCCTCAAGCTGGTTTATTTCTGTCTGTCGGTCGAGGCCGTAGCCGCTTTTCCCTTCAACGGTTGTGACTCACATAGCCATAAATTTATCCAGCCTCTTTCGGCCTGTTTCCACAAACTCCTCAAGAGAAGTGTTCCTTGTTGCCCTGACCGTGCTGGCGATTCCGCCGCCCCTCTCCATTATGGACATATAGCTGTCGCCTCTCAGTCTCCATGAGAATTCATCAGCTCTGTATCCTCCGAATGTCAAATGTGTGTGCGAATCTATAAATCCGGGCAAAACAGCCTTGTTTGAAGCATCCATTACCTTGTAATCCTCAGGGCTGTATTTTTTTAATACCTGCTCTGTTGTTCCGACATCGGCTATAACATCATTTTCTATAACAACACATCCGTCATGTATGATACCTATGTCAGACATATCCCTGCCGCGTTTTGGCCCGCTGCCCCTGCAGGTAACAAGCTCCGGAGCGTTTTTAATTATTATCCTGCTCATTTATTCAATCCTTTCTCTTATTGTTCTCCATGACACCGTCCTTAAAGTCAGAGAAAAATCTCACATGCCTGCATGAGAATTTTCCCTGCTTGTCGGATGTCATGCATTGAATAGCAAAATTATAAAAAGCTATAATATTACAATCTCGTCTCCAGCACCTGGTCAATGTTGAAGTTTTCCAGCCTCAGATAATAATCCGCAGAGTCCACAATTGCCTGAAGCGGAACTAAACCCACAATTTCACTTCCCACAACATTCACGCCGTATCTTTGTGCCTCCATTTTTATTGTTTCAAAAACCCTGTATATTGATGTCTTCGTATAATCGGTCAGATTCATTGAAACCTGTACGATTCCTCTGTCTTCAAGCTCTATGCCGAGAGCTTTCACATATCTGAAACCGCCGTTGATATGTCTGACCTGCTTTGCAATTTTACTTGCGATTTCCAGATTGTTTGTTGAAAGGTTGACGTTGAAGGCCACAAGAGGCATTCTTGCACCGATTGCCGTAACCCCTGCCGTTGGATGAATGGTATCGGGACCGAAGTCCGGCTTCCACTTTTCATCCTTCATTTTTTCTGCCATGCCTTCAAACTGACCCTTGCGTATGTTTGCAAGATTTTCTCTGTGCGGAGCAGTCGCTGATTTCTCATACAGGAAAAACGGCAGTCCGTACAATTCAGATGCTTCCTTTGCTACTTCCTTAGCCAGCATGTCTGCTTCTTCCACCGTAACGTTTTTTATGGGAATAAACGGAACAACGTCCACCGCTCCCATTCTTGGGTGCTGTCCTTCGTGGCTTATCAAATCTATAAGTTCAACCGCCTTGCCTATAGCTTCAACCATTGCAACTTTAAGTGCTGCTGGTTCTCCCACCAGCGTAACAACCGTTCTGTTATGATCCTCATCGCTGGAATAATCCAAAAGCTTCACATTGTTCCTGCCTCTGAACACATCAAGTATCTTATCAAGTTTCTTCAAATCTCTGCCTTNNTGTTATTAAATTCAATGGATGTTTCAATCGAATGTTCATTTCTCGCCCAGTTCCTTCTTGACACTCCAACCATGGTGTCCCATACCATTGATTTTTTCAAAATTTCATCAACTCTTTCACTTCCGTCCAGCACCATTCCGAATCCGCCGTTTATTGACTTGCTGATTCCGACTCCTCCTCCGTTGTGAAGAGCCACCATGCTCATTCCTCTTGCGGCATTTCCGGCA